>NZ_JBGUAX010000001.1:300000-554348 GCF_041821065.1 Egicoccus sp. AB-alg2
GCCGCCGCGACGCGTCGCGCCACGGTCACGGCCCTGGGGCGGCAACCGGCCCCGGCGGCCGAGGACCTCGCCGACCGCGCGTCCCGGCGCGACGAGGTGGCCCGCGTGCACCAGGCCATCGCGACCCTCCCGGACGAACAGCGGCAGATCCTGACGATGGCGACCGTCGGCAGCATGACCAGCCAGCAGATCGGTGAGGCGCTCGACCTCCCGGCCGGCACGGTGCGCTACAAGCTCCACCAGGCCCGAGAACGCCTGGCCCTGAACCTCGAGGACTGACGATGGACGAGCGAAGGCAAGCCCACCTCGACCGGCTGTTGACCACGTGGGCGGCCGCGCAGCGCCTCGGCGACGACGAGGCCGACCGGCTCGTCGGCCAGATCGTGGCGCAGCCACGTCCCACGCTGGCGCCCGCCTGGTGGGCCGACTTCAGCGGGCAGGTCAGCGCCGCGATGGTGCGAGCGATGGCGCGCCCGTCCCCCGGCGGCTGGGCCGTGCAGGCACCGTCGGTCAGCTGATGGGCGGCCCTGCCCGGACCCGAACGGAGGCACCGCGGCGACCATGACCGAGAACGAGGCCCGCACACGGTGGAACACGCGCCATGCCGCACGTGCACGCCACCCCGACGCGGCGCGCTTCCTGACCGCCAGGGAGGATCTGCTGCCGCGTTCGGGCCGCGCCCTGGACGTCGCCGGTGGGACCGGCCGTAACGCCGTCCGGCTCGCCCGACGGGGGTTGCGGACGACCCTGGTGGACGTCTCCGACGAGGCCTGCCGGCAGGCGCGCGAGGCGGCGGCCGCCGTCGGCGTCGCGCTCGAGGTGGTGCGTGCCGACGTCACCACCGACGGCCTGCCCGCGGGCCCGTGGGACGTGGTGCTGTGCCACCATTTCCTCGACCTCGCCGTGTGGCGGTCCGGCGCGCAGGCGCTCTCCCCCGGCGGGCTGCTGCTGGCCTGCCAGCCCACGGTCCGCAACCTGGAGCGCCACGAACGGCCCGCCCGCCGGTGGCTGCTGGACGAGGGCCAGCTGGCGGCCGAGGTGGCCGGGTGGTGCGACGTCGAGGTGATCGAGCTGGACGAGGGTTGGACGGACGAGGGCCGCCACGAGGCACGGCTGGTCGTGCGCCGGACGGACCCGCACCCCTCCGGGCGAGACGCCGTTCAGCGCGCCACGCTGGCCAGCGGGACGGTGTAGCTGAAGGTCGAGCCCTTGCCGGCCTCGCTCTCCACCCAGATCAGCCCGCCCTGGCCCTCCACGAGCGCCTTGGCGGTGTGCAGCCCGAGTCCCGTCCCGCGGGTCTGGCGGTCGGCGCGCTCACGCAGCCGCGAGAACGGCAGGAAGAGGGCCGCCTGCTCCTCGCGACCGATACCGACGCCGTCGTCGCGCACGCGCACGACCTGGCGATCGGTGTCCTGCTCGACCGAGACCCGGACGACCGAGGTGTCCGGCGAGAACTTGACCGCGTTCGTCAGCAGGTTCGTCAGCACCTGCAGCTGGCGATCGGCGTCGGCCTGCACCGGCGCGAGGTCACGGGGCGCGTCGACCACGATGGCACGCTGCGTGGCGTCGCGCACGTGCGCGACGGCCTGCTGGACGACGGGGAGCAGCGCCATCGGCCGCAGCTCGTAGGTGAATCTGCCGGAATCGATGCGCGCCACGGTGAGGATGTCGGCGGTCAGCCGCTCGATGCGGTGGATGCTCTCCAGGGCGGTGCCGAGGTGGTCCTGGATCGTGTCGGGTGGCAGCTCGTGCCAGCGGGAACGCACCAGTTCGAGCAGCGCGGCGACCACCGTCGCCGGGCTCTGGATGTCGTGCACCACCATGGACACGAACTCGTTGCGGACGGCGTCCAGGTCGCGCAGGTGCTCGAGCAGCGCCTCGAGCTCGCGCTGACGCCGCCGCAACTGGTCGATCTCCACGCGCCCGGCGCCCGCCTCCTGCTGCAACAGCGCCACCAGGCGCTCGGTGGCGTCCGGACCGTCGACGCGCTGCAGCACCTCGCTGGGCAGCACGTGGTTGTGCCGCTGTAGAACCGCGCGGAACGCCTCGGCCGACTCCGACCGGTCGAACGCGTGCATCGGATAGGCACAGAACAGCACGAAGGGGTGGTCGGCGGCGAGGTCGTTCCAGGCGTCCTCGAGTTCCACCACCGCCGGGACGTGCCCGCGGTCCCACAGCAGCGCCACCATCTCGCCGAAGACGCGCACCCGGCGCCCCTCGCCAGCGGCCCGCGTCAGGACGTCCCCCACGATGCGCCGGAACGCGTCGCGGTCGAGGCGGCCGTCCAGCAGGAACCGGTCGATCAGGTCCGAGGCGTCGGCATGGACGAGCGCGCCCGCGCGGACGGCGCCGACCACGTCGACCCCCGCCTCGCGCAGGGCGGCGTCGAACCGGTCCCGGTGCTCGGGCGTGGCGACGACCACCCCGGCGTCACCGGCCAGCAGGCCGGGCGCGAGGAACGCGGCCACGGCCTGCGCGAGGTAGGCCTCGTCGTCGTAGAAGCCCACGAGATGGTCGCCCGCCGACGTGTCGACGACCGACCGTGCGAGGCTCGAGGCCGCCAGCAGCGGCGTCTGCTCCACGTACCTGCACCTTCTTGCTTGCCACCCGACTGCACCGAGCGACGCTATCAGTGCCCCGGGGGACACAGGACAGGCGTCCTGGTCGGAGGACCGGTCCGAACCAGGACGGTGCGGTCAGAGGATGCCGCGCGCCCCGACCGTCGCGGTCAGCACTGCCCCGAACGCCAGCACCAGGGCCACGACCAGGCCACGTCCGGCGGCCTGGTGGGCCGCGACGGCCATGCGCTGGCGACGCCCGCGCTTCACCCCGAGGTGGGCAGCCACCAGTGCCAGGACGGCCAACACCGGGTGCACGTAGCGCAGCAGGGCCGAGGGGTGCTCCCAGTACTGGCCCATGCCGTAGACCGCCAGACCGAGCAGTACCTGCAGGTCGAGCATCACGGCCGCGAAGGCGTACGGACCGGGCGTGAACTCCCGGGCGTCGCGCGCCCGGCCGAAGGCCACACCGGCCACCACCAGCACGATCACGGCCACCAGATAGCCCGTGCCCTGGTGGATCGCGGCCAAGACATCCACGGTGCTGCCTCCTGATCGGCGGGCAGCCTAGCCCTAGCGGGCCGGCGTCCCCGTGGAACCCTGTCGTTGGAAGCCGGTCCATCCGGGTCGGCAGGAGCATCGAACGTTTGCATGAGGCAGAGAATCGGCGTGCGGAGCGGCCAGTGGACCCGTTGAACCTGCTCGAACCACCCCTTCGGGCAGACGCGGCCGCTCGTCTCGAGGCGGTCGAGGGGCGTCTGCACGCGGCCGTCGCCGCCCGCGATCCCCTCGCGGACCGCAGCAGTCGTCACCTGCTCACCGCCGGCGGCAAGCGGTTCCGACCCCTGGTCACGGTCCTGGTGGCCACCGCGCTCGGGGCGCCGGGGCGCGACCGGCTCACCGCCGCCGCCTGCGCGAGCGAACTGCTGCACCTGAGCACGCTGTACCACGACGACGTGATCGACGGCGCCGACGTCCGCCGTGGCGTACCCAGCGCCAACGCCCGCTGGGGCGAGCGTCTGGCCGTTCTCGCGGGCGACCGCCTGACCGCGCTGGCGTTCGAGGCCGCCGCCGACGCTGGTGACGAGGTACCCGGGCTGCTGGCGCGCACCTACCGTCGGCTCGTCGAAGGCGAGCGCCTGGAGGCCAGCCTCGTCGGACGCATCGACGTCGGGGTGACGGGCTACCTCGAGGTCGTCGACGGCAAGACGGCCAGCCTGATCGCCGCCGCCGCCCGCGCCGGCGCGGCCATGGCGGGAGCGGCGCCGGCGATGCGAACGCGCGCCGAGGCCTGGGGCCGCACCCTCGGCGTCGCCTTCCAGCTCGCCGACGACCTGCTCGACCTGACCGCCAGCGCCGAGGTCGCCGGCAAGCCCGTGGGCCACGACCTCGAGCTGGGCGTGTACACCTGGCCCGTCCTCGACGCCATCGGCTCCCCCGCGGGCGTGCGACTGCAGACGGTGCTGCGAGACCCGCCCCCGCACCCGCGGCCGGCCGTCGAGGAAGCCATGCAGATCGTGCACGGCTGCGGCGCCGTCACACGCGCCGGCCGACTGGTCGAACGCTTCCTCGACCGCGCCGACGACCACCTCGGCGCGCTCCCACCGGGTCCGGCCCGCACGTCGCTGCGCACGCTCGGACGGGCGTTGGTCCCCCCGCCCGCCGCGGTCCCGTCCGCCCGGGTGCCCGAGGCGGTGGGCGCATGACCGGCCGCGACAGCAGCAACGTCTGGCCGGAGGTCACGGCCGTCATCCGCCACCACTCCACGACCTTCTGGCTCGGCAGCTGCCTGATGACCGGCGAGCGGCGGCGCGCCACCCGTGCAGTCTACGCCGCCTGTCGGATCGGGGACGACGCCGCCGACCTCGCGCCGCGCCCACGGGAGGCCGTCGCCGTCTGGCAGACCCGCATCGAACAGGCCTACCTCGGCCGGCCCGTCGAGCCCTGGGAGCGGGCCCTGGCCTGGGCGGTGCGTCGATTCCCGGTGCCACGCGCCGCCTTCCACGCCCTCGCCGACGGCTTCCGCGCCGACTTCGGCAGCGTGCGCCTGGCCACCTTCGCCGACCTCGACCGGTACTGCTTCCAGGTCGCCGGGGCCGTCGGCCTCATGATCGCCCCGATCTGCGGGGCGCACGGCCCGGCCGCCGAGCACGCCGCCGATCAGCTCGGCCGCGCGATGCAGTTGACGAACTGCCTCCGTGACGTCGGCGAGGACCTCGCCCGGGACCGTGTCTACCTGCCGGCGGACCTCCTGGCCGCCTACGGTGTCACGCTCGACGACCTACGGAGCGACGTGCGCGGACCCCGCTACCGGCGGCTGATGGAGCACCTCGCCCACGAGGCCGAGCAGCGCTTCGAGATCGGACTCGACGGCCTGCACCACCTGCGCCACCACCGCACCGCCGTCGCCTATGCGGCCGTCCAGTACCGCGCCATCCTCGACGAGTTGCGCGCCGGTGGCTGGGACAACCTGCGGCAGCGCGCCAGCGTGCCGCCGGCCCGCCGTGCCCGCCTGCTCGCCGAGGCCCGCAGCGCCACCCGGGCCGCCGGCACCGCCCCCGCCGCCCCGTCCCCGCAACCCCTGGCGGGCACCGGCACGGGAGGCGCGGGGTGACGTACCTGCAGTTCCTCCTCGTCTTCCTGCTCCCGCCCCTGCTGCTGCTGGCCGTCCCGGTCGTCCGGACCCTGCGGGAGCGGCCCTGGCTGGGTGCCGGCCTGCTGACGCTGGTCGTGATCGCGTACGTGTGGACCACGCCCTGGGACAACTACCTGGTCGCGAGCGAGGTGTGGGGCTACGGCGACGGCCGCGTCCTGGGCACGATCTGGTACGTCCCGATCGAGGAGTACCTCTTCTTCGGCCTGCAGACGCTGATGACCGGCGGCTGGACCATCCTGCTCATGCGCCGCGCCGACCTGCTCGCGCCGCCGCCGCCCCGTGAGCGGGCGAGCCGCTCGACCGTGCTCGCGTGGGTCGCCGGCACCGTCACCGCCGGCGCGCTCGTCCTCTACGAACCGACCCGCTATCTCGGCCTCATCCTGGCCTGGATCGGCCCGCCGCTGGGCCTGCAGTGGTGGTACGGCGGCCGCTGGCTGGCTGACCGCCTGCGCGTGCTGTGGCCCGCCGTCGCCGTGCCGACGGTGTACCTGTGGCTGGCCGACGGCTACGCGATCGCCAACGGCATCTGGTCCATCAGCGAGCGCTACACCACCGGGCTGGCCTTCGGCCCGCTGCCGGTGGAGGAAGCCACGTTCTTCCTCGTCACCAACCTCGTCGTCGTGCAGGGCATGGTCCTGTTCGCCTCCGTCAGGTCCGAGGTGCTCGCATGGGCCCGTTGACGCTCCTGCGGCGCCTGGTCGTCGCGTTCCTCGCCGGCCGGATCGCGGTCAACGTCGTGAACTGGCGCACCTTCCCCCGCATACGCGCCGCGGTGCGCGGCGACCTCGAACGGGTCTCCGTGCTCGTGCCCGCCCGCGACGAGGCCGGCAACCTGCCGCTGACGCTGCCGGGTCTGGCGCGGCAGGGAGCCGGTGAGGTGCTGGTGCTGGACGACCACTCCGAGGACGGCACCGCCGAGGTGGCCGCGGCCGTCGAGGGCGTCAAGGTCCTGACGGGTGCGCCGCTGCCCGACGGCTGGCTCGGCAAGGCGTGGGCACTGCACCAGCTGGCCGAGGCGGCCCGCGGTGACTGGCTGGTGTTCACCGACGCGGACGTGTACTGGGAACCGGGCGCCGTGGCCGGCTTCCTCGACGCGCTGGAGGCCCAGGGCGCCCGCGTCGGCTCGATCTTCCCGACCCAGGACACGGTCACCTGGGGTGAGCGGCTGACGGTGCCCGTGATCGACGAGGTGCTGCTGTCGGGCCTGCCCTACCCGCTCCTGCACGCCGACGTGTCACCGCACGCCGTGACCGCCAACGGCCAGGCGATCGCGATCCACCGCGAGGTCTACGACGCCATCGGCGGCTGGGCGGGCGTCCGCGGCCGGATCGTCGAGGACGTCGCCTTCGGCCGGCTGGCCCGCCGCGAGGGCAACGCCGTCGCCCTGGCGCTGGGCGACGGCGTGGTCCACACCCGCATGTACCGCGGCTACCGCGAGGCGCTGGCGGGGTTCGGCAAGAACCTGCTCACCGCCCACGGCCGCAGTCGCGGACTGCTGCTCGCGGACGTGGCGTGGCACGGGCTGGCCTACACGCTGCCGGCCGCGCTGGCGCCCCGGCACCCGGCCTGGCGCCTGCCGCTGGCCCTGGGGATCGCCCAGCGGGCCGTCGTCGCCGCCACGACCCGGCGCGACCCGCTGGAGGCGGTGCTCGCACCGCTGCTGCCGATCGCCGGCCTGCCGGTCGCGCTGCGGGCCCTGCAGCGACGCCAGACCTGGAAGGGCCGCAGCTTCGAGGTGGGCGGATGACGGCGGCACCCGCGACCACCTCCCACACGGGCCTGCCCTCGCCCGCCGGTCACCCCGTGCACGGCCACCTCGGGCGTTGGGGCCAGGAGCCGCTGGCCCTACTCGAGGAGGGCGCGGCGCTCGGGCCGGTGTTCGAGCTGCGCCTGCCCCGGCGGCCGGCCGTCGTCGGCGCCTCCCCGGCCTGGAACCGGTTCGTGCTCCGCGACGGCGAGACGTTCGTGGCCCGCCGGAGCATGCCGGCGCTGATCCCCCACCTCGCCGGCGGCATCATCACCACCGACGCCCCGGCCCACCGGCCACGCCGCCTCGTGCTGGAGCCGCGCTACCGCGACGTGGACAAGCTGCGCGCACGCGTCCGCGCCGCCGTCGACGCGATGGTCCCCGTCGGCGAGTTCGACGGCCTGGACTGGGCCCTCCACGCGGTGCCCGCGATGCTCAACGCCGCGCTGTTCTCCGGCCGCTTCCCGGCCGACCTGCTCGCCGAGTACCTCCGCCCGCTCGAGGAGGGCATGCCCTCGGCGCTGATCCCGCGGCCCGGGGCACGCCGCGCCGTGCGGCGCGAGCTGTCGCGCCAACTGGCGCTGCGGCGCGACGACCCGCAGGCCGACGACCTCGCGGCCGCTCTTGCCAGCGTGCCCGGCGCCGTCGAGGAGCTGCGGGTCGGGCTCGCGGCCGGCTTCGACACCAGCGCTCACACGCTGGCCTGGGCACTGTGGTACCTCGCCGCGCATCCCACCTGGCAGCCGGCCGATCGGCGTCGTCAGGCCGTCGACGAGGTACTGCGGCTGCACCCGCCGGGCTTCATCGGTGCCCGGCGGGTCGCACGGGACACCAGCTTCGAGGGTACTCCGCTGCCGGTCGGGACCATGGCGTTCTACAGCCCGATGCTCACCCACCGCCGGCCGGAGCTGTGGGAACGGCCGGACGTCTTCGACCCGACCCGGTTCGAGGTCGGGATCCGGGCCTGGACCTACATCCCGTTCAGTGCCGGGCAACGAACCTGCCTCGGAACCCACCTGGCGCGCCTGATGCTCGACGAGGCGCTCGAGGCCGTGCTGCAGCAGTCGCTGCGGGCGGTCGCGGGCGACCCGAGCCCGGTGGCCGCCGTCACCATCGCACCGCGCGGGCCGCTCCGGCTCGTGCGGGGTCACTCCCCCGCCTCTTCCGCCGCCGGCGCCTCCCGCGCCCCGCACGAAAGCGACCGACCGTGACACGTGCACTCGTCCTCGGTGCCGGCATCGGCGGCCTGTCCGCCGCCGCACGGCTCGCCCACGCCGGCTACGACGTCCAGGTCCACGAACGGCTGCCCCGCCCCGGCGGGCGCGGCAACGTCATCCAGCGCGACGGCTTCCGGATCGACACCGGTCCCAGCATCCTGCTGATGCGCGACATCGTCGAAGCCACGTTCGCCGACGTCGGGGCCGACCCCGCCGACTACGTCACGATCCGCCGTCTCGACCCCGCCTACAAGGTGTTCTTCGCCGACGGCGCGCGCATGGAGGCCCGCGTGGAACGCGAGGCCCTGAAGGCGGAGCTCGACCAGATCGAGCCGGGCGCGGGCGCCCGTTTCGACGACTTCGCGGCCATCGGCGACAAGCTCTACCGCGGCGCGCGCGAGCACTTCGTCGAGCGCAACTTCCGCTCGCTGCGCGAGATGTTCGGCATCTCGAACCTGCCCCAGTTCGTCTCGCTGCGGGTCTACGAACCGATGCACAAACTGGTCGGACGCCACTTCAAGGACCCGCGGCTCCGCCAGCTGTTCACCTTCAACGCCATGTACATCGGGATGAACCCGTTCACGGCCCCCGCCATCTACGCGCTGCTGCCCTACAACGACACCGTCGAGGGCGTGCACTTCACCGACGGCGGCATGTACGGCCTCGTGGAGGGGCTGGTACGGCTGTGCCGCGACCTCGGCGTCGACGTCGTCTGTGACCACCCCGCCACCGGCGTCATCCAGCGGGGCGGCCGCGCGGCGGGCCTGCACTTCGACGACGGCGACCTCGAAGCCGACCTGACCCTCGTCAACGCCGACTGGCCGTGGGCACAGCGGCGGCTGCTGGGCCGCGAGCCACGCCACCCGCTGGGCAAGAAGCTGCGCTACGGACCGTCCGCATTGAACTTCTACTTCGGGGTCCGCGGCGACCTCGGCGACCTGCGGGCACACAACGTCGTGTTCGGCGACGACTACGAGGGCAACTTCAGCGACGTCTTCGCCGGCCGTGTGCACGAGCGCCCGTCCTACTACGTCCACGTGCCGACCCTGGCCGACCCGTCGCTGGCGCCGGACGGACACCACATCGCCTACGTTCTGGTGCCCCACAGCAACTCCGACGCACCCATCGACTGGGAACACGAACGGGACCGTGTGCGCGACTACGTGCTGACCGACCTGGCCGCCAAGGGGGTCGACCTGCGCGACCGGATCGTGCTCGAGGAGGTCATCGACCCGCCGCGGTGGGCCGACGAGTTCTCGCTCGACCGCGGCGCGACCTTCGGGCTGTCGCACTCGGTGAGCCAGGTCGGCTACCTGCGGCCACACAACAAGGACCCACACCTGCGCGACCTGTACTACGTCGGCTCCTCCACCCACCCCGGGGCCGGCGTGCCGATGGTGATGCTCTCCGCCCGCCTGGTCACGGAACGGATCGTGGACGAGCACCCGCCCGCCCGGCTCGGGGAGACGGTGCGTGCCTGAGGGGATCCTCGACCGCAAGCGCCGCCACCTCGAGGTCTGCCTCGAGGAGACGGTCGACTTCCAGACCCGCACCACCGGGCTGGAGGACGTCGAGGTCCCCTACCACGCGCTGCCCGACCTGG
The DNA here is from genome assembly GCF_041821065.1 of Egicoccus sp. AB-alg2. Classification (NCBI taxonomy): domain Bacteria; kingdom Bacillati; phylum Actinomycetota; class Nitriliruptoria; order Egicoccales; family Egicoccaceae; genus Egicoccus; species Egicoccus sp. AB-alg2. The sequence goes on from NZ_JBGUAX010000001.1 coordinate 309,782, forward strand.
ACCGCGACGGGATCGACCTGGGCACCTCGCTGCTCGGCCGACGGTTGCGCGCGCCGTTCCTGATCGGAGCGATGACCGGCGGCGAGGAACGCGGCGGTCGCATCAACCGGGCCCTCGCCGAGGCGGCCCAGCGCTGCGGGGTCGGGCTGATGCTCGGCTCGCAGCGCGTCATGCTCGAGCGCCCCGAGGCACGCCACAGCTTCCAGGTGCGCGACCTGGCACCGGACGTGCTGCTGGTGGGCAACCTCGGCCTTGCCCAGTTCGTGGCCGGCTACGGCCCGGCCGAGGCCGAGCAGGCCGTCGACGAGGTCGGCGCCGACGCGCTGGCCGTGCACTGCAACCCGCTGCAGGAAGCCATCCAGGGCGGCGACGTCGACTTCCGGGGCGGTCGTGACCACCTGGCGCGCCTTGCCGAGGCGCTGCCGGTCCCGGTCGTGGTCAAGGAGGTCGGTCACGGCATCGGCCGGCGGGCCGCCCGGCAGTTGGCCGGCCTGCCGCTGGGGGCGGTCGACGTGGCCGGCGCCGGCGGCACGTCATGGGCACGGGTCGAGCAGTTCGTCGCCCACGGCGCGGTCGTGCGTCCCGACGTGGCCGAGATCGGCGTCCCGACGGCCCGGGCCCTGCTCGAGGTGGGCAGCGAACTGCCGGAGATCCCGCGCATCGCCTCCGGCGGCATCCGCAACGGCACGGACGCCGCCCGGGCGCTGCTCCTCGGCGCCTCGGCCGTGGCGGTGGCACGGCCGCTGCTCGCGCCGGCGCTGGCGGGCGCCGACGCCGTCGTCGCGTGGATCGAGGAGTTCCTCGACGAACTGCGCACCGTCATGTTCGCCGCGGGCGCCGGCGACGTGGCCGCGATGCACCGGCTGGGGTTGCACGCCGGCCCGGTCGCACCGGTGGTGCCGTAGGCGCTGTACGCGCCCGTCAGACGTTGGCGGCCTCCATGCCGGCCAACTCGCGCTTGAGGTCGGCGAGCTCGTCACGCAGTCGCGCCGCGAACTCGAACCGCAGTTCCGCCGCCGCCTCGTGCATCTCCTCCTCGAGGCGCTGGATGAGCGCACGCAGGTCCTCCTGCGGCACCTCGGAGACGTCGACCGCGTCCCGGGCGCTCGGCGAGTCGTCCGGGCGGTAGTCCTCGCCCTGCTCCTCGGCGCGCACGGCCGCGATGATGTCACCGACGCGCTTGCGCACCGTCTGCGGGTCGATGCCGTGCTCGCGGTTGTACGCCAACTGCTTCTCGCGCCGCCGCTCGGTCTCCTCCAGCGCCCGCGCCATGGCCTCGGTGACCTGGTCGGCGTACATCACGACCTGGCCGTCGACGTTGCGGGCGGCGCGACCGATCGTCTGGATCAGCGACGTCTCCGAGCGCAGGAAGCCTTCCTTGTCGGCGTCGAGGATGGCGACCAGCGACACCTCCGGCAGGTCCAGGCCCTCGCGCAGGAGGTTGATGCCGACGAGGACGTCGAACTCCCCCAGCCGCAGCGATCGCAGGATCTCCACCCGCTGGACGGTGTCGATGTCGGAGTGCAGGTACCGGACCCGGACGCCGTTCTCCAGCAGGTAGTCGGTCAGGTCCTCCGCCATCTTCTTCGTCAGCGTGGTCACGAGCACGCGCTGGTCACGCTCGGTGCGCTGGCGGATCTGCTCCATCAGGTCGTCGATCTGGCCCGTGGTGGGCCGCACGACGACCTGCGGGTCGACCAGCCCGGTCGGCCGGATGATCTGCTCCGCGATCGTGTCGGACTCGCGCCGTTCGTAGGCGCTGGGCGTCGCCGAGATGAACAGCCGCTGCCCGATGCGCTCCAGGAACTCGTCGAAGGTGAGCGGCCGGTTGTCGAAGGCGGACGGCAGCCGGAAGCCGTGCTCGACCAGGGCGTCCTTGCGGGAGCGGTCGCCCTCGTACATGCCGCCGATCTGCGGCACGGTCACGTGGGACTCGTCGAGGAAGACGACGAAGTCGTCCGGGAAGTAGTCGAGCAGCGTGTAGGGCGGCGAGCCGGGCGCCCGCCCGTCGAAATGGCGCGAGTAGTTCTCGATGCCGTTGCAGAACCCGACCTCGCGGATCATCTCCAGGTCGTAGTTGGTCCGCATGCGCAGCCGCTGGGCCTCCAGCAGTTTGCCCTGGCCCTCGAGGTCCGCCAGTCGCTGCGCCAACTCCGTCTCGATGGAGCCGAGCGCCCGCTGCAGCGCCTCGGGCGAGGAGACGTAGTGCGAGGCCGGGAAGATGCCGACCTGCTCCACCGGCCGCGACACCTCGCCCGTGAGCGGGTCGACACGTACGATCCGGTCGATCTCGTCGCCGAAGAACTCCACGCGCACGGCCCGCTCGTCGTCCGCGGGGAACACCTCGAGGGTGTCGCCGCGGACGCGGAAGGTGCCGCGGATGAGGTTGAGGTCGTTGCGGGCGTACTGCAGGTCCACGAGCTTGCGCATCGAGGCGTCCAGTCCGACCTCCTCGCCCGAACGCAACCACAGCACGTGGTCCTCGTACTCGTGCGGGGAGCCGAGGCCGTAGATGCACGACACCGAGGCGACCACGACCACGTCGCGGCGCGACAGCAGGGCCATGGTGGCCCGGTGACGAAGCCGGTCGATCTCGTCGTTGATCGACGAGTCCTTCTCGATGTAGGTGTCGCTGGAGGCGATGTAGGCCTCCGGCTGGTAGTAGTCGTAGTAGCTGACGAAGTACTCGACGGCGTTGTCCGGGAGGAAGTCGCGGAACTCGTTGGCGAGCTGCGCCGCCAGCGTCTTGTTCGGCGCCATCACCAGGCACGGCCGCTGCAGCTGCTCGAGGACCTTCGCGGCCGTGAAGGTCTTGCCGGTGCCGGTCGCGCCCAGGAGGGTGACGGCCCGCTCGCCGGCCTCGAAGGCCTCCGCGATCTGCTCGATGGCACGCGGCTGGTCACCCGAGGGGGTGAAGTCGCTGACGACCCGGAACCGTCCGTCGCCGGAGCGGCGTTCGTCGAGGTCGCGACGGCGGGCAGCGAAGGGCGTGGCGAGTTCGGACATGCGGCCGAGCGTACCTCCGGGACGCGGACCGGCCCGGACCGCATGGCGGCCGCCCTCCATCGGCCGCCCGGTCGGTCCGGGCCGGTGAGCCCCCCTGAGGTGGGCCTGCTGGCGAGGGGGACCGAACCTCCGCTGCCGGTCCACCCCACCGAGCGGTTGGTCAGGTGCCGACCATGGGCACCCCCGCGCCGGCGAGGGCGTCGGGCACGTCGGGGAGGTCCCCGGCCGAAGCCCACGCCAGCAACCGCGCACGTCGATCGGGGTCCGGCGCGCCCCCCGCGGCCGCGCCGGCCCACCCGTCCAAGGCGGTGGCGGCCCGCAGCGGGCTGCCGCCGTCCCATCCCTCGCGTAGCGAGGCGCGATCCATCCGCGCCGCACCGTCGAGGAGTTCGTCCCACTGCTCCGGGGCCGGCCAGCGGTGCAGCGGCACCGCCGCGCCGAGCGCGCCGAGCAGGGCCGCGAACTCGTCCTCGGCCCCCCGTCGCCCCGACCGGGGCACGGCCAACATGGGCACGTCGGCGGCGGCGACCGCCGCGACCGTGCTCAGCGATGCACCGGCGACGACCGCGTCCGCAGCCCTGAGCACGGCGAGCAGGTCGTGCCGGACGCCGAGTGGCTCCAGGCCGGGTGCCGGCGCGACCGTCGTCTCGCCGGCGATCAGCCACCGCCAGCCGGGCGTGGCCGCGGCGGCCGCGCGCAGGTCCGCCGGCTCGACGCCCGCGCCGCGGCGCCCCGTCACGACGACCATCGTGCGGCGGGCGTCGGAACTCCCGGCCGCGGGCAGCGGCGACGGTGCCGGGCCGAGCGGCGCCGGCAGCCAACCCACGTGCTGCACGCGTGCCTCGTCGATCGGCCCGGTCGAGCGCGGCGCGAAGGCGCGCGGGTAGGGCGCCAGCAGGCCGTGGGCGACCTCGTGGACCAGGTCGCGTTCCTCGCTCCGCTCGCCGTGCCGCAGCAGGGTGGCGACCGGGACCTCCCCCAGCGCGGCGGCCAGCACCAGCGAGTCCGGCCCGTCGACGAACAGCAGGTCGGGTCGTTCGCGCGCCACCCAGGCCAGCACCTCGGCGGGTCCGTTCACCGGCACCTGTTCGACCGCGGCATCCAGGGGGACGTCGACGCCGACAGGCCCCAGCACCGTCGCCCGCGACCGGAGGTGGGGCAGCACCGCTGCCATCCGCCCCCGCGCACCGAGCGCGTCGTCGAGTACGAACCCGACGTGTGTGCGTGGCTTCCCGAACACGACCGACCTTCCCGCCGGATCGTGTGTCGACAGCCCAGAAACGAAAAGGAACACCAGCCTGGGGGCGACCCGGCGGCTGGTGTTCTCAACCGGTTCTCGGCCCCGACCGTCGCAGGCACGACCGGATCTGTCAACCGGTTTCGGTCACCCGTCCGACAGGTGCGACGCCCTTGACGGCCTGCTAGGGCCGGTCGCGGCCGCGCGCCAGGCCGTTCTCGCCGCGCGTGACACCGGAGGAGCCGGCCTCGTGATGTGCCACCACCGCGCGGGCCACGTCGCGCAGGCGCCGGTTGGCGTCCTGGGAGGCCTTGCGCAGCAACGCGAACGCCGTGTCGGCGTCGCATCCCTCGCGGGCCATGAGCACGCCCTTGGCCTGCTCGATGACGACGCGGCTCTCCAGCGCCTCCTGCAGTTGCCCGGCGAGGCGGTTCACGCGCCGGAAGGCCCGCGCGTTGGCCAGCGTGCTGGCGGCCGGCGCGGCGATGCGCCGCGTGAGCTCGCGGTCGCGCTCGCTGAGGCCGTCGGGCTCGGCGCCGAACACGTTGAGCGCGCCGATGACGACGCCGTTGACGGTCAGCGGCACGGCGACCACGCATCGGAAGCCGAGCTCGGTCGCGCGCTCGCTGACCTCCGGCCATCGCTCGTCCACGCTGAAGTCGGACGTGTGGCGCTCCTCGCCCGACTCGAGCGCTTCGATGCACGGCCCCTGGACCAGCTCGTACTGGACGACGTCCACCAGCTCGGCGTCCTCGCTGCTGCGTGCAGCGGTCTGGTATCGACCCTGGTCGTCGACCACGGTGACGCTGACCGCCGACGACGTGCTGATGGCCCGCGACGTCAGCTCCAGGACGTGCCTGAGCAGCTCCTCGAGGGAGGCGTCCTCGATCAGGAGCGCCGTCAGCTCCTCGAGCGTCGCGAGGTACGCGCGTTCCGCGTCCCCGTCCAGGTCGGCGGCCGCCGCGCCGTCCAGCGCGGCACGGACGTCGCCGTCCAGCGACAGCGCGAACCTCAGGTCCTCGACCACGACATCACCTTCGCAGCGACCATTCCGTCCCGGAAACCGCAAAGGGCGCGGCCGCGCGCCCTTCGGAAGGATACCCGAGACCGGGCTTCTCACCCCCGTCGGTGTGCATCGGCGACCAGGTGCGCGTGCACGTCGTCGACGGCGGCGACCAGCGCGCGCAGGTCTCCGTCGTTGACGATCACGTGCGTCGCCGCGCGACGCCGTTCCTCGTCGCTGCACTGCACCGCGACCCGTGCCCGGGCGTCACCCTCGTCCAGGCCGCGCTGCTCGACCAGTCGTCGGACGCGCTCCTCCTCGGGGGCGAGCACGACGACGACGGCGTCGAACCGGCCCGCCTGGCCGGTCTCGATCAGCAGCGGATGGTCGACCACGGCGAGCGGCGGGCCCGGTCGGTCCCAGTTCGCGGCCAGCGCGGCGATCCGCTCCGCGATCCGGGCGGCGATGCGGGGATGCATGATGCGGTCGAGGTCCCGGCGCGCCTCGTCGTCGACGAACACGATGGCGGCCAGCCCCGCACGATCGAGATCGCCCCGGGCGTCGACGAGGTGTCCGCCGAACCGCTCGGCCAACTCGGCCAGCGCCGGCTCGCCCGGGGCGACGACCTCCCGGGCGACCTGGTCGGCGTCGATCACGGGGGCGCCCAGCTCGGCGAGGCGTCGGGCGACGGTCGACTTGCCGCTGCCGATGCCGCCGGTCAGGCCGACCAGGTACATGCGCTGCCTCGGGAGGTCGTGGACGTGCGTGCGCCCCGGCACGGGAGCCGGGGCGCACACGGACGGGTCGAGCGGTGGCTCAGGCCTCGTCGGTGTCCTCGTCGGCCGCCGGCTGCTCCGTCTGCTCGGGCTGCTCGGGCAGCTCGGCCTCGGCCAGCGCCATCTCCTCGGGCGTGGGCGCCGCCTCGCGGTTGAAGCCGGCCTGCGCGAACGCGGCCGCCAGGGTCCCGGTGGCCGGGGCGTCGTCGCCGCCGGACGAGTAGGCGGTCTCCACGACCGGGCCGGCGTCGTAGGGGTCCTGCGGGACGTCGGCCGCCTCCGGAGCCTGGGCCTGCTTGAGCGACAGGCTGATGCGCCGGCGGACGGTGTCGATGTCGATGACCTTGACGTCGATCTTGTCACCGACGTTGACGACGGCCTCGGGCACCTCGACGTGACGGTCGGCGAGCTCCGAGATGTGGACCAGGCCCTCGATGCCGTCGGCGACCTTCACGAAGGCACCGAAGGGCACCAGCTTGGTGACCTCGCCCTCGACGACCTCGCCGACCGCGTGCTCGCGGGCGAACTTCTGCCACGGGTCCTCCTGCGTGGCCTTCAGCGACAGCGAGACGCGCTCGCGGTCCAGGTCCACGTCGAGCACCTCGACCTCGACCTCGTCGCCGACCTCGACGACCTCCGACGGGTGGTCGATGTGCTTCCAGGACAGCTCGGAGACGTGCACCAGGCCGTCGACGCCGCCGAGGTCCACGAACGCACCGAAGTTGACGATGCTGGACACCACACCGGCGCGGACCTCGCCCTTCTGCAGCGAGGTGAGGAACTCGTTGCGGAACTCGCTCTGCGTCTCCTCGAGGAACTTGCGCCGCGACAGGACGACGTTGTTGCGGTTCTTGTCGAGCTCGATGATCTTGCACTCGAGCTGCTCGCCGACGTAGGGCGCGAGGTCGCGCACGCGGCGCATCTCCACCAGCGACGCGGGCAGGAAGCCGCGCAGCCCGATGTCGAGGATCAGACCACCCTTGACCACCTCGATGACGGTGCCCTGGACGGTGCGGTCCTCGTTGTAGATCCGCTCGATCGTGCCCCAGGCGCGCTCGTACTGGGCGCGCTTCTTGGACAGGACCAGGCGGCCCTCCTCGTCCTCGGAGCGCATGACGAGCGCCTCGACGACGTCGCCGACCTGCACGACCTCGTTGGGGTCGACGTCGAGCTTGATCGACAGCTCGCGCGACGGGATCACGCCCTCGGACTTCCAGCCGATGTCGAGCAGGACCTCGTCGGGGTCGACCTTGACGACGACGCCCTCGATGATCTTGCCCTCCTCGACGGCGCCCACGGTGCCCTCGAGTGCGGCTTCGAAGTCCTCGTCGGACAGGTCGTTGTCCACGATGACGTCACCGGTCGACGTCATGGTGTTGCCGGGGTCCTGCATGACGACGAAGGCGTCGGGCGAGGCGGCGTTCTGGTCGGGGGTCTGGGGGGCGTCGGACATCGGGGTCGGGTCTCTTTTGTTCGGTGGAGTTCTGCTGGGGAAGCGCGCGGGACGCGGGTGTCCGGCGCGACGACCCGCCGTTCCCGGGCACGTCGAAGCAACACGCCCACAGCGGGTGACCCGAGAGGGTCGCAGCCGACCGTGGCCGTGTCAATCGCACGCGCCCCTGGCGGCCGGCACCCGGACCGTGCCGGTCCGCGGCCGGCCCTACCGTGTCGCGCGACGACGGAGGCACGTGACGATGGACGACGGGCTACGCGCGGGCGAGGACGGACGCACCCGCTGCTGGTGGTGTGGCGACGATGCGATCTACGTCGCCTACCACGACGACGAATGGGGCGTGCCCGTCCACGACGACGTCCGCCTGTTCGAGAAACTGTGCCTGGAGGCGTTCCAGGCCGGTCTGTCGTGGCTCACCATCCTGCGCAAGCGAACGCGGTTCCGCGAGGTCTTCGCCGGATTCGACCCCGAGGTGGTCGCCGGCTACGGCGACGACGACGTCGCCCGTCTGCTCGCGGATCCCGGGATCGTGCGCAACCGCGCGAAGATCGAGGCCACCATCACGAACGCGCGGGCCTACCTGCAGCTCGTGGAGGACGAGGGCTCGCTGGACGCCTACGTGTGGCGCTTCGCCCCCGACGAAACGCCCGTCCCACGAAATCCGCAGGACATTCGTCCGATCTCCCCCGAGTCGACCGCGATGTCCAAGGATCTGAAGGCGCGCGGGTGGGCGTTCGTGGGCCCGACCACCGTCTACGCCTTCCAACAGGCGATGGGCCTGGTCGATGACCACCTGGTCGGGTGCTGGCGCCGTGGGGCACCGAAGCTCTGAGCAGGCCCCGCAGCACCGGTCAGGTGCGCGGCGACGCCCGGAGCCCGGCCCGACGACGACAGGAGCGATCCGTGACCGACGACGCCCGCAGCCTCGACGACCTGCTCGACGGGGAGCGCATCGCCATGCTGGTCACGCCCGACCAGCATGCGCGGCCGATGACCATCCTGGAGCGTGACGGCGCCACCCTGTGGTTCGCCACGTCGAGGGCCGCCGAATGGGTGGCCGACCTCGACACGCCGACCCCCATGACGGTGGCCGTCAGCGACCCGCAGGACAGCCTGTTCGTCTCCCTGACCGGCACCGCCCGCACGACGACCGACCCCACCGTCCTCGACCGACTGTGGAGCCCCGTGCTGGAGGCCTGGTTCGACGGCCGCGACGACCCGGACCTCGTGGCGCTGGAGGTCGAGGTGCTCGAGGGCGAGTACTGGGACGGCCCCGGCACCGGCATCGGCCGTGCCCTGCGCGGCCTGGCCGGCGTGGTCACCGGCGAGGGTCGGCGCACCATGGGCCAGCAGGGCGACGTCGTCACCTGAGCACGCCATGGCACCGAGGTGGGCGCGCGCACGGGTACGGTTCGCACGCCTGTCCTCCTGACGACCAGGACCCGATCATCGTGGTGCTCGCCCGCCTCCGTCGCGCCGTCCTGCGGACCCGACCGACACCCGCGTTCACGCTCGAGCGGCAGCCCGACGCGCTACCGAAGACGGGCCTGTTCGCCGAGCCCGTCCGGGTGGCGTCGCTGCGCGCGCTGGACCCGGAAGCCCAGGACGACGGCCGCCATCGCGTCACGTTCCTGGTCGAGGTGCGCGACGCCGAGGACAAGCGCTGCTCGGACCTCGCCGTAGAGGCCCGGGTACGGGGTCCGGAGCGCGAACGCGTCGTGTCCGGCGCCACGGACCTGATGGGACGCATCCGCTTCCGCATGACCGGACCGGCCGGCGAGTACGCCGTCGAGGTGCTGGACGTAGCAGCCGGCGGCCTCGCCTTCGATCCCGAGGCGGGCACGACCTCGACCACCACGAGGGCCGGCTGACCCGGCACCTCGACGGCCTGCCGGCCGGGCGCGGCACGGGCGCGCGTCAACCGGCGCCGGCCGCCAGCACGGAGACGTCCGCCGCGAGCAGCCGGTCGGCCTCGATCGCCCAGTACGGCGCGCCGCTGCCGACCTCGTTCAGCCAGCCCTGTCCGTAGAAGTCGCGCAGCACGTGGCTGAAGCCGCCGCCGTCGTAGGTCGCCAGGTCGACCTCCTGGGCCGTGCCGTGGACGGTGCACACGAAGCGCTCGCCGTCGGCGTAGGTGGCCGAGACGGCCGGCCGCCGCGCGAGGTGGCGTGCCCGCACGGAGCTCGGGCTGGTCCCGAAGTGCCAGCGTCCGCGGTAGAACCAGCCGTCGACGGGGCCTGTCAGCGGCCGCCCGTCGGCGGTCACGGTCGCCACCACCAGGACCCGCATGCCGTCGAGCTCACGGACCAGCCGGGCCGGGTCCACACGGGTGGCCGGCAGGTGGATGGCACGGAGGTGGTCACCCGCACGGGCGTAGGTCTGCTCCAGCAGGCCCCGCAGGCGGGCGAGGTCGTCGTCGGTCTCGCGCATGCGTACTCCGGTCGTCGTGGGAACCTCCCCACGCTACGGGCGGGGTGTGACGCGGCGTCCTCACCGGACCACGATGCCCGTGTACTCCCCTGCCGGCGTCCGGTGCCACCAGTCGCCGGTGGCGCGCCGCTCGTCGCGGGTGGTGAAGCGGTAGCGGTAGCGCCGTGCGCGCAGTGCGGTCGGGGCCTCGCCGTCGAAGGGATCGTGGCGCAGCAGTCGTCGCACCGCCGGTTCGCCGGCGAGCAGCTGGCGGAGCAGGGCCGCGAACCACGGGTGCTGGTGGGTCGGTGACGGGGTCATCGCGGCGAACCACAGCAGCCAGTCGAGCCGCAGGTGGTAGGGGGCGATCTGCCGCGGCCGCCGGGCGGGGTCGGTGGGCTTGGCGCGGAACTCGTAGGCCCGCCAGTCGCTGTCCTGGTCGGGCCGGGGGTCCCGGGTGCCCTCCAGCACGATCTCGAAACGGTCGCGGGTGATGCTGCCGAAGGCGCCATAGGTGCCGACGAGATGCAGCGGGTTGAAGGAGGCGTTCATCCGCTGCCGCCGCGACAGCAGGTTCTGCACCGGCCACCAGCTCATCGCGACCTGGGCCGCGAAGAGGGCGCCCACGGCGACTGCGAACCACGCCGGGACGGCGGCCGGCACCGCCGGCGCCAGCCCACCCAGGGGGCCGTCCGCACCGCCGACCCAGGCGTCGGGCAGCGCCGTCAGGGCGAGCACCATGGTCACGAGGTTGAGCCAGGCGAAGTTGCCGCTGAAGACCAGCCATCCCTGGGTGACCAGCACGGCGACGGCCGCCACGCCGGCCAGCGGCTGCGGGAGGAAGAGCAGGAACGGCAGCACGAGCTGGGTCACGTGGTTGGCGGCCACCTCCACCTTGTGCAGACGGCCCGGCAGATGGTGGAACCACCAGCTGAACACGCTCGGGATCGGTTGGGTCTCGTGGTGGTGGTCGAGGCAGGTCAGGGCACGCCAGCACGGGTCGCCGCGCCACTTGATGAGACCCGCGCCGAACTCCACGCGGAACAGCAGCCATCGCACCAGCAGCAGCGCGAGCCAGGGCACGGCGCTGTCGTGGCCACCGAGGAAGGCGGCCAGGAAGCCGGCCTCGAGCAGGATCGACTCCCACCCGAAGGCGTACCAGATCTGTCCGACGTTGACGTAGGACAGGTACAGGCCCCACAGCAGCAGGAACGTCCCCATCGTCGCCAGCGTCCCGGCGCGTTGCGGGAAGCCGAGGACCACCGCGACGGCCAGCGCCAGTCCGACCCACGCCAGCGCGACCGCGAAACGGTCCGAGTAGCGCCAGTGGAACAGGCTCGGCGCGCTCCGCCACGAGACGCGGGCCAGGAAGCGGCGTGCGGGCGTCAGCCCGCCGTCGCCCAACAGCGGCCGCCACTGGTGGACGACCGCTACGAACGCCAGCACGAACACCAGCCCGACGCCGCGCTGGAAGAACTCGCGGGCGAGGACGTAACCGTCGGCGGACAGACCGGACATGCGCGCATCTTGGCGCGTTGTCGTCCCGTTGGAACCGGTGGGGACACGGCCCGGCGACCGTGCCCGCCGGCCCCCGGTGCCACGCCGGCGACCATCCTCGTGGGCCCATCACCAGAGGCACGCTGCATGACCTTCTCGCTCGTCGCGACCGACCCGCGTTCCGGTGAGGTCGGCGTCGTCGCCCTCACGGCCATGCCGGGCGTCGGCAAGCTGGTCGCGCACGCCCGCCCCCGGCTGGGCGCCGCCGCCTCGCAGGCCATGATGAACCCGTACCTCGCCTTCGACGGCCTGCGTCTGCTCGCCGAGGGCGTCCCCGCCGACGAGGCCCTGGCCCGCCTGGTCGAGGGCGACCCCGGCCGGGAGGGGCGCCAGTTCGGCCTGGTCGACCTCGAGGGCCGCTCGGCCAGCCACACCGGCTCGCTGCCCGAGGACTGGAAGGGCCACCGGACCGGCCCGCACTTCGCCGCCCAGGGCAACCGCCTCGCCGGTCCCGAGGTGCTCGACGCGGCGGTCGAGACGTTCCTGGCCCGCGACGACGAGCCGCTGGTGGACCGACTGCTGGCCGCCATCGACGCGGGCGAGGACCAGGGCGGGGACACGAAGGGGCACCGCTCGGCGACCCTGGTCGTGCTGGGGCGTGAGGACTACCCGTTGTGGGACCTGCGCATCGACGACGCCGACGAGCCGCTGCGTCTGCTGCACGCGCAGTACGAGACCTTCCGCGAGGAACTGCTGCCCGAGATCGAGATGCTGCCGAAACGGGACGACCCGCTCGGTGGCTTCGACTACGAGGGCAGCGAGGGCGCCGTCTGACGCGCCGCCCGCCGCCGCCAGCGCTTCTCCACCGCGTCGACCAGCAGGACGGCCGGGCCCGCGGCAGCCGCCACCAGCCACCCGGCCGGTGGCGGGGACGCCTGCCCGAGCACGTCGGCGACCGGCCGCACCAGCAGTGAGAGCAGCCCGAGGACGAGGGCGAACGGCACCGCCACCAGCAACAGCCGGTTCGTCCGCCACGCGACCCAGCCGGGGCGGCGCGTGCTGCGGCAGGCGAACGCGTTGGCGCCCTGCCCGACGACGACGGCGAGGAACGCCGCGCCCGAGGCCGCCGCCAGCGCCGACGCCGGGAAGGCGGCGCCCGGACGCCAACCCGCGGCGAGGAACGAGACCACGAACGCGGCGATGGCCAGGAAGGCCTCCGTCGGACCCAGCACCCCGAAGGCCCGCCACGCGGTCCGCCGATCCAGGAGCCGGCCGGCGGTCGGCGGACGGCGCAGCACGGTGTCGGACGGCCGCTCGGCGCCCAGGGCGACGGCCGAGAACGTGTCGGTGCCGATGTCGAGGGCGAGGATCTGCAGGACACCCAACGCCAGCGGGAAACGCCCGCCCGACAGCGCCCACAGGACGAACGGCGTCAGCTCCGCGACGTTGTCGGTGAGGTGGTAGGTCAGGAACCGGCGCAGGTTGCCGAACGTGCCGCGCCCGAAGGCGATCGCGACCACGATCGTCGCGAAGTCGTCGTCGAGGAGCACGAGGTCCGCCGCGTCGCGGGCGACGTCCGTGCCGCTGCGACCCATCGCGATGCCGATGTCGGCCGCCTGCAGGGCCGGGCCGTCGTTGACGCCGTCACCGGTCATCGCGACGACGTGGCCGCGCGTCTGCAGCGCGCGGGCGATGCGCAGCTTGTCCTCCGGCGACACCCGGCTGACGACGACCCCGTCGCGGTCCAGCAGCCGGCCGAGCGCACCCTCGTCGGCGGGCAGCTCGTCGCCGGTCAGCACCGGCGCGTCGGCGACGGTCAGCCCGACCTCCTCGGCGATGGCGCGCGCGGTGGCCGGGTGGTCGCCGGTGATCATGGCGACGCGCACGCCGGCTTCGCGGCAGGCACGCAGCGCCTCGTGGACGTGCGGCCGTGGCGGATCCTCGATGCCGACGAGCCCGAGCAGCTCGAGGTCGCGCTCGAGCGCGTCGGCGTCGCAGTCGACGTCGGCGGGGACGGCCGGCCGGGCCGCGACCGCCAGCACCCGCAGCCCCCGGCGTGCCATCGTCTCCAGCTCGCCGGGAGCGCCGTTCACCTCGCGGCAGCGTGGCAGCACGCTGTCCGGTGCGCCCTTGACGTACACCTCGTCCCGGGTCACGACCGACATGCGCCGCCGGCGCGGGTCGAAGGGCCGTCGCACCACCTCCGGGTGCTGCGCCGTGTCGTCCGCGACCTTGACGTCGACGCGACGCGCGAGGACGTCGAGGGCCGCCTCCATCGGGTCGCCCTGCGCCGCCCACCGTCCGTCGACGAACACGACACGGCCGGTGGAGCAGCGGACCGCCGCGAGCGCGAGCCGCCGCAACGCGTCCCACGCGCTCGGGGCGTCGCTCAGCACCCGCGCCGTGGGCTCGTAGCCGGTCCCCTCGACGCGGACCCCGCCGGCCGGCGTCCAGACCCGCACCACGGACATCTCGTTGCGCGTGAGCGTGCCGGTCTTGTCGGTGCAGATGAACGTGGTCGAGCCGAGGGTCTCCACCGCCTCGAGGTGGCGGACCAGCGCCTGGCGCTCCGCCATGCGCTGGGCCGCGATCGCGAGCGACAGCGTCACGGTCGGCAGCAACCCCTCGGGCACCAGCGCGACCGTGACACCGACCGCGAACACGAAGCCCTCGCTCGCCGGTGTGCCCAGCAGGAGCATCAACGCGAAGAACGACGTGCCGACGCCGATGGCCACCAGCGAGATCGTGCGCACCACCTGCCGGAGCTGGGCGGCCAGGGGGCTCCGCCGTCGCGGGGCGGCCTGCGCGAGCTGTGCGATGCCGGCGAGTCGGGTGGCGGCGCCGATGGCCGCCACGTCCGCCTCCCCCTCCCCCTCGACCACGAACGTGCCGGCGTACAGCTCCGCGCCCGCTTCCGGGGACACCGGCACGCTCTCCCCCGTCAGGGTCGAGGTGTCGATGCCGAGGCCGTGCGAGGTGCGCAGCAACAGGTCGGCGCTGACGCGGTCGCCGGTCGCGAGCACGACCCGGTCGTCGACCACCAGTTCCTCGGCGTCGACCTCGACCCGCACACCGTCGCGCACGACGGTCGTCCGGCGCGGCAACAGCTCGCGCAGCCGTGCGGCGGATCGCTCGGCGCGGTGCTCCTGCACGAACGCGAACCCGGCGTTGACCACGACGACCACCGCGATGGCGATCCCGAGCTGTGGCGTTCCCGCGACGACCGCCAGCCCGGCCGCGACCCACAACAGGACGGCGAAGAAGCTGACCATCTGGCGCAGCAGCTGGCGCCACGCCGGTACCGGCAGCGGCGCCGGGAGCCGGTTCGGCCCGTCACGCCGGTGTCGCGCCGCCGCCTCGGCCGCGGTCAGCCCGGTCTGCGGCCGCGGCGCTGCCGGCACCTCGACCCGCCCGTGCTCGCCCATGGATGGTCTCGTTCCGGCGCAGCGCCGGAGCGCGCCTCACGATCGTCCGCCCACGCCCCCGCCGGCACCCAGGGGCGAACGCCCCGGCGGTGTGGGTCGCGGGCCACCGGGACGTCCCGCCCCTCGGGGCCGCTTTCCTCTGCCGCCCGACACCCGGGTGACGCACGCTGGTCCGGACCGCTGCAAGGTCACGCGATGAGCGTCATCACTCCCGGCCGCACCGTGCCGTGGCTCACGGCCCTGCTCGTGCGCTGGCCGGAAGGCGAGGTCACCGCGCCGTCGGAGGACCTGCTGCGCGAGCTCGCTCGGGCGGGGGTCCGGGTCCGGTGGTTCGGACGTCCCGACGAGGCCGGCCCGTCCGGGACCCTCCCGCCGGTCGACCGCGTCACGGTGAGCGCGGAACTGGCACACCTCGCCGACCAGGGCATCGGGCCCGGGCTGGTCGGCGCCGTCGGGCGCCTGCCCGGGCTGTCGCCCTCGGTCCGGCGGTTGCCGGGTGGCGCCGACGGCATCGACGAGGCGGTACGCGCCCAGCTCGAGCTGCGACGCCTGCGACGGGTACCGGACGTGGATCGCGATCCGAGCTGGACCATCGTGGTCACGGGCACCGACGACGTGCTGGAACGGGTCGAGGAGGCGCTGTGCACCCTCGCCGACGGCCGCTTCGGCACCCGCGGCGCGCTGGAGGACGCGGACGACGGTGCCGACCCCCTGGTGGTGACCGCCGGCATCTTCACCGCCGGCACCGGGGCGGGCCTGGACGCGACCCCCACCCTGCTGCCCGGCCCATGGTGGACGCGCCTCGTCCTGCCCGGCGCCGAGGCCCGCACGACGCGCCGGACCCTCGACCTGCGGGCCGGGCTGCTGCTCCGCGAGACCGACGCCGGCGCCGGCGTACGTTGCCTGCGACTGGTCAGCCTCGCCCGGCCGGGGCTGTGCCTGTTGCGTGCCGAGGGTCCGAGCTCCGCACTGGACGCCGGGACCACCCTGCGCCTGCCGCCGGACACGCCAGAGGGACGTATCCACCAGCTCGACTGGGGGTCATGGGCGCTGACACGTGGGACCGCCGGTTGGATCGGCGCCGCCGGCCGAACCGAGACGACGGAGGACGGCGACCGGCGGGTGGTCGAGCGCCGCGTCGTCCTCAGCCGCGGTGAGGATCCGCCGCCGGATCCCGACGCCGGTCGGCGCCAGCTCCAGACCACGGCCGACCTCGACTTCGAGGAACTGCTCGAGGAGCACCGGGCGCGCTGGGCGGAGCGGTGGCGCCATGCCGACGTCGTCATCGAGGACGAGCCCGCCCTGCAGCAGGCCGTGCGCTTCGGGCTGTTCCACCTCATGGCGTCGGTGGCGGATCGTGGCGAGGCCGCGGTCGGCGCGCGCGGCATGACCGGGCGCGCCTACCGCGGGCACGTCTTCTGGGACGCCGACGTCTTCGTCTTGCCGTTCCTGGCCGCGACCCATCCCCCGGCCGCCCGTGCGATGCTCGCCTACCGGCTGGCGCGCCTGCCGGCTGCGCGGGCCCTCGCGGCCGCCACCGGCCACGCCGGCGCCCGGTTCCCGTGGGAGTCGGCCGACACCGGCGACGAGGTGGCACCGACCGCGGCGATCGACTTCGCCGGTCGGCCGGTGGAGATCCGGACCGGGCAGTACCAGGAGCACGTCACCGCCGACGTGGCCTGGGCCGCCGCACACTTCGTCGAATGGACCGGCGACCGCGCGTTCGAGCGCGGAGCCGGGCGGCGACTGTGGCTGGAGACGGCCCGCTACTGGCGTACACGGCTCACGCGCGGCGAGGACGGTCGGCTGCACCTGCGCGCCGTCATGGGGCCCGACGAGTACCACTGGCCGGTCGACGACAACGCCTTCACGAACGCGATGGTGCGCTGGAACCTGCGGCGCGCCGCCGCGGCGATCGGCGCCGGCGACGTCCCGGGCCTCGTCCGCGAAGCCGTCGCCTGGCGGCGGGCGGCCCTCGAACTCGTCGACGGCTACGACCCGGCCACCGGACGCCACGAACAGTTCGACGGCTACGACCGGCTCGAGCCGCTCGTGATCACCGAGCTCGCCGACGTCCCGGTGGCGGCCGACGTCCTGCTCGGCCACGACCGCGTGCGGACCTCCCAGGTCGTCAAGCAGGCGGACGTCCTCATGCGTCACCACCTGCTGCGGCGCGAGGCACCGCCGGGATCGCTGGAGGCGGATCTCGACCACTACCTGCCGCGCACCGCCCATGGCAGCTCCCTGTCCCCCGGCGTGCACGCGGCCCTGCTGGCGCGCGCCGGTCGGCCGGACGAGGCGCTGGCGTGGCTGCGGTTGAGCGCCCGCATCGACCTCGACGACCTCACCGGCACGACCGCCGGCGGCCTGCACCTCGCCACCGCCGGCAGCGTCTGGCAGGCCCTCGTGCACGGCTTCCTCGGCGTGTGGCCGGAGAGCGACGGGACCCTTGCGGTCACGCCGCGGTTGCCCGCGGACTGGGACGCGGTCGTCGTTCACCTGCGCCATCGTGGACTGCCGGTCGAGCTGCGTGCCGGCCATCGCCGGCTGGCCATCACCACGCCCCATCCCCTGCGCATCCGCCTCGGCGGACGCCGGCACGTCACGGACCCCGGGACCACGGGCTTCCGCTGGCAGGCCGGCACCTGGCGCATCACGAGGAGGTGATGTCATGACCCGCACGCTCGTGGTCGTGGACGACGGACCCGGCCGGACCGCGACCGTCCGCGCCGCCCGCGCGGTGGCTCCGGTGCTGGGCACTCGCCTCGCTGGGGTCCATGCCCCGCCGGCCTCGTCGCCCGACGTCGAGGCCGCTCTGGCCGCACGGTTGGGCTTCCCCGTCGCGCCACTCGCCGGCGACCCGGTGGCCGGTGTGCTCGCGGCGATCGCGGACCCGGACGTGGCGTTGGCCGTGGTCGGAGGCGAGGACCATGTCGGTGCCGTTTCGACGTCCCCACGGCTGGCGCCCGAACTCGCCCGGCGCACCACGACGCCGCTGCTGGTGGTCCCGCCGCGGGCGCGGCTCGGCCTCCAGGGTCCGGTGCGCCGGGTACTGCTACCACTCGACGGCCGCGTGGAGACGACCCGACGCTGCCAGGCCCTCACCGACCGATTCACGGACGCAGGTGTCGACCTGATCGCCCTGCACGTGTTCGACCCCGCCCACACGCCACCCTTCCTCGACGAGGCCTGCCACGAGGTCGCGGCCTGGCAGCAGGAGTTCCGGGCGCGACACCTGCGGCCCGAGCACCGGCTGGAGCTGGCGCGGGGCGCGACGTGGGACAGCCTGCGCCGCTGCGCCGAGGACGTCGGCGCGGAGCTGTTGCTGCTGGGCTGGTCGCGCAGCCTGGCGCCCGGGCGGGCCGCGGTGGTGCGTTCGGCCTTGGCCGATCGCCGCATGCCGACGCTGCTCGTTCCCGACCCCGCCGATCGCGCCGCGGGGCCGGGACCTTCGCCCCTGGCCGTGGCGCCCGGGCCCGGGTGACCGTCCCCTCACCGACCGACGGGAGAGCACCGATGCGCATCCTGCAGATCGCGCCGCCGTGGTTCGCGGTGCCACCGAGCGGCTACGGCGGCACGGAGCAGGTCGTCTCGTTGCTGACGGAGGGGCTCGTGGCGGCGGGCCACCAGGTGACCCTGCTCGCGGCCGGCGGCTCGCACACCCGTGCCCGGCTGTGGCGGACGTTCGAGGCGCCGCCGAGCACGAAGCTGGGTGACCCGGTGGTCGAGCTCGCGCACGGTCTGCGGGGCCACCTGCACCGGCGCGAGTTCGACGTCGTCCACGACCACACCGTCACCGGGGCGGCGCTGGCCGCCGTCGGCGAGGGGCCGCCGGTGGTGCACACCCTCCACGGCGCCTGGACCGACGACAACGCGACCTTCTATGCCGCTCTGGCCGGGAGGGTGGCCCTCGTGGCCATCAGCGACGACCAGGCCACGCGTCGTCCCGCCGACGTCGACGTCGCCGCCGTGGTCCACAACGCGGTCGACGTGCAGGCGCATCCGTTCGTGCGCACGAAGGGCGACCACCTCGTCTTCATCGGTCGGGCCTCGCCGGACAAGGGGCCCGACCTGGCCATCGAGGTGGCACGCCGACTCGGGCGACGCCTGCGGATGGCCGTCAAGGTCAACGAGCCCGACGAGCACCGGTACTTCCGCGAGGTGCTGGTGCCGCGGCTGGCGTCGGCCGACGTCGAACTCGTGGAGATCCGCCATCCGCGCCAGAAGCTCGCGCTGCTGGCGGGCGCCCAGGCCGTGCTCTTCCCGATCCGGTGGCCCGAGCCCTTCGGACTCGTGCCCCTGGAGGCGAACGCCTGCGGCACGCCCGTGGTCGCCTTCGCGAACGGCGCCGTGCCCGAGGTCGTCGCCGACGGCCGCAGCGGCTTCCTGGTCGCCCCCGGTGACCTCGACGGGCTGTGTGTCGCCGCGACCCAGGCCGTCGAACTCGACCCGGTCGCCTGCCGGCAGCACGCACTCGACCACTTCGACGTACCCGACCTGGTCGCGGGCTACCTGCGGGTCTACGAGCGGGTCGTGGCGGACGGGCGCCCGCCGGGGGCGCACGCTCCCGGTCGGGAGGACGTCCACCTGCTGCCGTGGGGATCCGGTGAGGCGACATCGAGAGGCCGGCGGCCCAACGGCGACCGCCGCGCGGTCTTCCGGTAGCACGGGCGATCGGGCGGTCGGGCCTAGAAGGTCGGCACGTCCGCGGTGTCGCGGTCCCAGTGGATGCGCAGGTCGGTGCCGCGCACCTCGTGGTCGACGCCGCGGTCGGCGTCGACGCTGACGTCGACCCAGCCACCGGCGATCGGGACGTGACGCAGCACCAGCCGCCGGAACGGCGGCGGCCACAGCGGCGCCAGCGTCAGGCGGCCGTCGGGCACCTCCGCCCGGGGCCGCAGACAGGCGCGCAGCATGAGCAGCCCCGCCGCCGCCGACCACGCCTGCGGGCGGCAGGCGGCCGGGTACGGGACGGGGAAGTCCCCGGCGGCACGCGGCACCCCGGCGAACAGCTCCGGCAGGCGATAGCGGAAGTAAGGGGCGGCGGACACCAGTCCCTTCATCAGCGCCACGGCGGCGTCCCGTTGTCCCGTGACCGCGCAGCCCCAGATCGCGAGGGCGGTGTCGTGTGGCCAGACCGAGCCGGCGTGGTACGAGACGGGGTTGTAGCCCGCGGCGGTGGTGGCGAGCGTGCGCAGGCCCCAGCCGTTGTTCAGCGTCGGGGATGCCAGGCGCCTGGCGATCGCGGCCGCCTGCGGCACGTCCAGCAGCCCCGAGGCCAGGACGTGCCCCATGTTGCTGGCGGGGCCGTCGACGGGCCGTCCGTGCCCGTCGAGCGCGATCGCCAGGTAGGGCCCCTCATCGTCCTCGAGCCAGTACGTCTCGTGGAAACGGCGTCGCAACGCCGTCGCGTAGGCATGCCAGGAAGCGGCCCCGGGGCGGCCGAACCGGTCGAGCAGTTCGGCGCCGCGCCGGGCGGCGTCGTAGGCGTAGGCCTGCACCTCCACCAACGCGATCGGCGGGTCGGGGAGACGACCGTCGGCGTACTGCACGCCGTCGTGGCTGTCCTTCCAGCCCTGGTTCGCCAGGCCCCGCTCGCCCTGCTGTGCGTACTCGAGCAGCCCGTCGCCGTCGGGATCACCGAAGGCGCGCATCCACTCGAGCGCGGCTTCGAGGTTCGGCAGCAGGTCGGCGACCTCGTCCTCGGGCATCCCCCAGCGCCACGCCTCGTGCAACAGGACGACGAACAGTGGCGTCGCGTCGATCGTCCCGTAGTAGTTGGGCGGCAGGTCACCGCGGTGGGCGAGGCTCCCGCGCCGGATCTCGTGCAGGATCTTGCCGGGCGCTTCCTCGGTGTCCGCGTCCAGTCGGCGACCCTGCCGCCGGGCGAGGGTCCGCAGCGTGCCGGCGGCGACGTCCAGCCCGGTGGGCAGGGACATCCACGCCGTCCAGAGCGCGTCACGACCGAACAGGGTCAGGTACCAGGGACTGCCGGCCGCGGTGAACCGGTCCTCCGGGGCGCGTGGATCGCGCAGCCGCAGAGAGGCCAGGTCCTGCAGCCCCCGCCGCACCAGACGCGTCATGCGGCCTTCCGAGCAGGAGAAGTGCACCTCGGGCGGACCCGGACGAGTAGGCGGTCGCCCCATCGCGTCGCCCGGGGTGCCGCGGGGCCGCTCGGTCCCGTAGACGTCGGTCACCTCGACGTCGAGGTGGTGGCGCACCTCGGCCCCCGGGGCGAGGTGCACGCGCCAGCACAGGCCGTCGTCGAACGGCTCGACACCGTCGCTGCCCCGGATCACCGTCTGTCCCACGCCGTCGCCCTGCTCGAGCAGCAGGTGGCCAGCCATCGCCCGTGACGTCACCGGCGGCAGGGTCCGGCCGTGCTTGACGTCGAAGATGTAGGCGAAGTCGTTGCCGACCCGGAGCTCCAGCCGCACCGTCACGGGCTGCCGTCCCCGGTTCTCCAGGACGTACTCCTCGCGCAGCGAGCCGTCGACGATCCGGTGCCGGGTCACCAACAGGCTCGGGTCGACGGCGTGGTCGGCCGAGGGGGCGACGTAGGCGTGGAAGACGGCACGCGACGCGTCCACGGCGCGACCCGCGAGGGGTCGTGGACGCTCACCATCGATGCGTAGCTCCAGGCGGTCCAGCATCCGGGTGTCGCGCAGGAAGAAGCCCTGGTCCCCGCCTCGCCGGACGTCCCCGTCCGGGCCGGACACGACGAACACCTCGCCGCGGACGCAGGTGACCTCGCCGAGCGGACCGACGTGGGCGTAGTCGGTCATGCCGGACCACCGGCGCAGGGTCTGACCGACGATCGACGTCGCATGCACGAACCGCCTCGCTCGTCGCCGATCCTCCGGTACCGCCGGCGGCTGCGGCAGGGACCAAGGCCTCTTTGCGGCCGGAGGGCGGCACGGAGCATGGGTGGTGACCCTCCCGACGGTGCTCTCGACTGCTTTCGACGGGGAATCGCGAGGTGAGTGACATGCGACCACGGGACGCCTTCTTCGTGGTGCTCGGCAGCGTGCTGGCGCTGATCGGACTCGGCACGATCGCCGGGGGCGCCGCGCTCCTCTGGGCCCACAACACCCAACGCGACGCGGACGGTTGGTTCACCAGTTCCCGCTTCGAGATCAGCTCCGACGGCTACGCCCTGACGGCGGAGGACGTGGAATTCCTCGAACCGGAAGGCGCGGTCGACGCGATTCCCTTGCTCACGCCCCTCGAGACCCGGGTCGCCGTCGACGCACCGGCCGGAGACGAGGTCTTCGTCGGCATCGCCCGGACCAGCGACCTCGACGCGTACCTCGACGGGGTGCGGCACGACGAGATCGTCTCGCTGGACGCCCCGCGCGCGACGACGCGCGAGGTGCCCGGTGATGGTCCGCCGGCGGCGCCGGCCGCCCAGGACATCTGGGTGGCCAGCGAGCGGGGCAGCGGGTCGGTGGAACTCACCTGGACGCCCGAGTCCGGCCGCTGGGGCATCGCGGTGATGAACGCGGACGCGTCCGCACCCGTCGCCGTCGAGGCCCAGGGTGCCGTGCGCACCGACGTGCTGGGGCCGACGGGCTGGACGTTGATCGCCACCGGCCTGGCCGTCCTGGTGCTCGGTTCCGTGTTGATCGGCCTCGGTGTGGCGGGGGCCGGACCCGCCGCGCCCGGCGGACCCCAGGCGCCCGGCCGGCCGACCGTCGCGGCGGCCGGTGGGAGCGCCTGGCGACCGGCGGCGCCCGACGACGCGGCCGTCGGCTCCGGTGGCTCGGGCAGCAGCCCGGCTGGCGCGGGCAGCAGCCCCGCTGGCGCGGGCAGCGGCCCCGGCGGCCCGGCCGCTGGTGGTGAGCGCGCCACGGGACCCGGCCGCCATCCCCTGCGGCTGTGGGCCGAACTCGATCCCGCCCTCAGCCGGTGGCAGTGGCTGGTGAAGTGGCTGCTTGCCCTGCCGCACGTGTTCCTGCTGCTGTTCCTGTGGCTGGCCTTCGTGGTGCTGACCTTCGTGGCCGGTCTCGCGATCCTCTTCACGGGTCGCTACCCCCGGCCCATCTTCACGTTCAACGTCGGGGTCCTGCGCTGGAGTTGGCGGGTCACGGCCTACGCGTTCGGTCTGCTGTCGACCGACCGCTACCCGCCCTTCACGCTCGAGCCGACCGACTACCCGGCCGACCTGGAGCTCGCCTATCCGGAACGGCTCTCCCGAGGACTCGTGCTGGTGAAGTGGTGGCTCCTCGTGCTGCCCCACTACCTGGTGCTGGCCGTGCTGACCGGCGCCGCGACGTGGTCGCTCGGCACCACGCCCGACGGCGACGACATCACGATCGGCGGCGGCCTCGTCGGCCTGCTGGTGCTGATCGCGGTCGTCGTCCTGCTCGTGCGCGGTGCCTACCCGCGGCCGCTGTTCGACCTGGTCGTGGGCCTGCAGCGCTGGATCCACCGCGTGATCGTCTACGCGGCCCTCATGACGGACGTCTACCCGCCCTTCCGGCTCGACCAGGGCGGCGAGGAGGCGCCCGCGCCCGGCCCGCCCCCGGCGCCACCCGGACGGCCCGAGACCCGCGCACCCGTGGCGGCCGACCACTGAGCCGGTCGTCGTGCGTCCGCGCGGGCCGAGGTCCCGTCGGTGTCCGTCGACGCCGTCGAACCGGTCCGTCGCGCCACCGCCGCGGCCGAGCGCCTGCTGGACATGGCGCTGCTCGCGACCGGCGCACCTGGCAACCCGGTAGCCGGACACCACCACCGCTGCGCCCACGAGCGCGGCCTGCGCCCTGTGGCCGATGAATGCGGACACCGTCCGTCCGGACGACCTAGCCTTCCGCACCACGGGACGAGGGTGAGGGCGGCGAACGTGACGGGAGCCAGGACGCGGTGGTCGGCACTGCTGTGCGCAGCGGTGCTCGCGGTCGGATGCGGCGGTGGCGGCACGACCGGCGCCGAGCCCACGGGCGACGACGAGGAGCCGGCGGGCTCGCAGGCCGAGGAGGCCGGCGACCAGCAGACCATGCCGGACGTCGTCGGCATGCCGGTCGACGACGCCGTCGCGCAACTGGAGGAGGCCGGCTTCACGGTCAGCACGGGCCTCGTGCGTACCACGGAGATGGAGCCAGACCTCGTCTACCGCACGGAGCCGGCCCCCGGCCGGCAGGTGCAGGACGGCCAGCGGGTCACGCTGCGCGTCGCGGCCGAGCCGCGCGAGTAGCCGACGGTCAGGGGCAGCGATGCCGGGCACGGGCGACGACGAGGCACCGGTCACGCTGCACGGCGCGCGACGTCGCCGCCGGCGCTGGTCGTTCGTGGCCGTGCCGGTCACGTTGGGGCTCTTCTTCTGGTTCCTCGCCTGGGCGATCGAGCGGGCCAGGGAGTACGGCCTGCTCTGAGCCGCGTCAGAGCGCGCGGCCGGGGTTGAGGATTCCTGCCGGGTCCAGCGCCCGCTTGATGGTGCGCTGGACCTCGAGGTTCGCGGTGCCCACCTCGGCGGCGAGGAACTTGCGCTTGATGCGGCCGACGCCGTGCTCGCCGGTGATGGTGCCGCCGAGCTCGAGGGCGATCTCCACGACCTCGTCGAAGGCCTCGAGCGTCCGAGCCCGGGCGTCCTCGTCCCCGCGTGGCACGGAGAAGAGCGGATGGAGGTTGCCGTCGCCGGCGTGCCCGAAGGTGAACACGCGCACCTCGCGACGCTCGGCGACCTCCTCGATGCGGGCGATCAGCTCCGGTACGCGTGAGCGCGGCACGCCGACGTCGTCCCAGATCGCCTCGCCGAGGCGTTCGATGGCCGGCCCGGCCAGCCGCCGGGCCTGCAGCAGCGCCTCGGCCTCGGCCGGGTCGCTGGTGAAGGCCGTGTAGCTGGCACCCGCCTGGTCGCACAACGTCGCGGCGCGCTCGACCTCCTCGGCCCGGAGCGGCTCGGGGCTGTCCGACTGCGCCAGCAGCAGCGCGGCGGCGTCGCGATCGAGCCCCATGTGCTTCCAGTCGTCTACGACCCCGACGGTGGCACGGTCCATGATCTCCAGCAACGACAGCTGCAACCCCGAGCGGGCGATCGCGGCGACGGCGTCGCCCGCGGCGGCCGCGGTCGGGAAGAACGCCACCATCGTGCTGGCACCGGACGGCGCAGGCCGCAACCGCACCCGGACCCGCGTGACGATGCCCAGCGTCCCCTCGGACCCGACCAGCAGTTGGGTCAGGTCGTAGCCGGCCACGCCCTTGATGGTGCGGCGTCCGGTCTCGATCACGGTGCCGTCGGCCAACACCACCTCGAGGCCGAGCACGTAGTCGCGGGTCACGCCGTACTTCACGCAGCACAACCCGCCGGCGTTCGTCGCGACGTTCCCACCGATCGAGCAGAACGTCTGGCTCGCGGGATCGGGCGGGTAGAACAGGCCCTGGTCGCCGACCGCGGTCGACAGGTCGGCGTTGATCACCCCTGGCTCGACGACCGCCATCTGGTCCACGGGGTCGATGTCGAGGATGCGGTCCATGCGCTCGAGGCACAGGACGAGGGCGCCGTCGATGGCGGACGCGCCGCCGCACAGGCTGGAGCCGGCACCCCGAGGGACGATCGGCACCCGGTGCGCGGCGGCCACCTTCACGGCCGCAGCCACGTGCTCGGTCGTCGTGGCGAACGCCACCCCGACGGGCTGTCCGGGCTGCACCCAGTCGGTGCGGTCGTAGCGGTAGCCCTCCACGATGTCCGGATCGGTGACCAGCGCACCGTCCGGCAGCGCCTCGGCCAGTTGCTCGAGAAACGTCACGGCACTCCCCCGTCTCGGCACGGCCGAGCGTAGAAGGCCGAGTCCCTCCACGTCACCGGAAGGCTCCGCTGCCGGACCCGTGGGTCACCGCACCTCGTATCCGTGACCTGGGGCCACAGCCGTACGGTCCTCGACTGCGGTTGGGGCGGGCATCACGGGTGGCGATGGTCGGGCGCGGGTCGTGGCCTCGTTGGGACGCGGTCGGGCAGACGAACCCCCGGCGTCGGATCGCGCATTCGGACACTGGTCCGGCCCGTAGTGGGCCGCGCTCTCGCGCAGTACGGTCAGCGGCGGACGGCCGGGGGTGGGCCCGCCGTCGCGGGAGGGTTGGCAGGTGGACGCGTTCACCAACGTCCTCGAGTTCCTCGCGACCAACATCTTCAGCGAGGTCGCGATCCTCATCGGTCTCATCACGATGGTCGGCCTGCTGCTGCAGCGGGCCCCCATCGAGGACACCGTGGCCGGCTCGCTGCGGGCGGCCATCGGTGTCATCGTCCTGTTCATCGGCGTCGACGTGTTCGTCGAGGGCCTGGTCGCCTTCCAGACGATCGTCGCCAGCGCGGTGGGCCTCGAGCCGCCGACGGCGACGAACACGCTCGCCGACTTCCTCGGCCAGCACGGTGGCAGCGTCGCGCTGATCATCGCACTGGGGTTCCTGCTGCACCTGATCGTGGTGCGGGTCCTCGGCACGCGGTACGTGTACCTGACCGGCCACCTGTTGTTCTGGATCTCCGTGGTCGTGGCGGCGTCGCTGGTGCAGGTCTTCGGCGACGTCGGCCAGTGGACGCTGGTGGCGGTCGGCTCCATCGTCGTGGCCGCCTACTGGACGATCCAGCCCCTCGCACTGGCGCCGCTGATGCGTCGGGTCATCAAGAGCGACGACTGGGGGTTCGGGCACACGTCCAGCCTCGCGGCGTGGATGGCCGGCACCTTCGGGCGGTTCCTGGGTGACCGCGAGCGGCACGACACCGAGCAGCTGCGGCTGCCGAAGCAGCTGTCCTTCTTCAAGGACGTCAACGTCAGCACCGCGCTCGTCATCGCCGTCATCCTCCTGCTGGCCGCCGCATTCGCGGACCCGACCGTGCTGGCCGAGCAGGCGACCACCTACAACGAGGACATCAATCCCTGGATGTGGACGCTGATCGCCTCGCTGCGGTTCGCTGCCGGCATCGCGATCCTGCTCTTCGGCGTGCGGATGTTCCTGGCCGAGATCGTCCCGGCCTTCAAGGGCATCTCCGAGCGGCTGATCCCGGCGTCACGACCGGCACTCGACGCCCCGACGGTCTTCCCCTTCGCGCCGACGGCGGTGATGCTGGGCTTCGTGTCGAGCACCATCGTCTTCCTCGTCTTCATGGGGATCTTCGCGGCCGCCGGCTGGTTCGTGCTCGTCCCGCCGATGATCATGCTGTTCTTCCCGGGTGCGGCTGCCGCCGTGTTCGGCAACGCCGTCGCGGGCTGGCGTGGTGCGGTCCTGGGCGGGGCCATCAACGGCACCTTCCTCGCCGTCGGTCAGGCCGTCACCTGGGGGCTGCTGTCCGACACCGCGCCCGAGCTCGCGACCCTGGCCGATCCCGACTGGTACGTGATCACCTGGCTGCTGCTCGGCCTGGGCTCCCTGACCCAGGGTCTCGGCGAAGCCGGCATCTGGGTCGTCGCCGGCATCATCGTCGTCGCGTTCGCCGCCTGGATGACGGTGCTCAAGCGACGGGTGACGACGTCCGACGCGGCGCTGACCGGCGAGGCACCCTTCGCGCGACCCGACGCCGCGCCACCCACGACCGGTAGCAGCGGCGCGACGCGCCGCGACCAGAGGAGCGAACGATGAGCCGACCGGACCCGCTGAAGGTCCTGACCGTCTGCGGCGTCGGCATGGGGTCCAGCCTGATGCTGCGCATGACCGCGGAGGACGTCCTGAAGCGCATGGAGGTCCCCGCCAAGGTCGAGGCCACCGACGTGTCGAGCGCCCGCGGCATGCAGGCGGACGTCATCATCGGGCAGGGCATGCACACGGAGGCGTTCGAGGGGCGTGCCCCGGTCGTGGTCGGCATCTCGAACTTCATGGACAAGGACGGGCTGCAGCAGCAGCTGACCGAGGCATTCGAGGCGCAAGGGTGGCTGGAGCCCCAGCCGTGAGTGAACTGCTCGAGGAGGCGGTGCTCGTCGGCCGGGCCCGACGCCCGGCCGGGGGGTGGCGCGACGCCATCCGCGTCGCCTGCGACCCATTGGTCGAACGCGAGGCCGTGAGCGAGCACTACCCCCAGCGCTGCATCGAGATGGTCGAGGAGCACGGGCCCTACATCGTGCTCGCGCCGGGCATCGCGCTGGCGCACGCCCGCCCCGAGGACGGGGCGCTGCGCCTGGCCGTGGCCGCCACGACCCTCACCGAGCCGGTCGCGTTCGGTCACGAGGACAACGACCCCGTCGACCTCGTGTTCGCCTTCGGCTCTCCCGACCGTGACCAGCACGTCGGCCTGCTGTCGGCGTTGGCCACGGCGCTGCTCGGCGGGCTCGCCGACCGCCTGCGCGCGGCCGAGGACGACGAGGCGCTGCAGGCGGCCCTCGCGGAGGTGGGTGACGGTGGCTGACGCGGAGGTGGGTGACGGTGGCTGACGCGGCGGCATTCGGCAGCCGGATGCGCGAGCACCTCGAGGCGGTCGAGCAGGCCAACGGTGCCGTCCTCGACCGCGTGGCGGAGCGCCTCCTCGCGGCGATCGTGACCGACCGGCTGGTCCACGTCACGGGGACCGGGCACTCGACCGCGCTGGTGCTCGAGGCCTTCTACCGCGCCGGCGGCCTCGCCTGCGTGAATCCGATCACGCATCCGGCCCTCGACCCGCTGGCCGGCGGACAGGCCAGCACCGTGCTCGAGCGCAGCGACCGGCTCGCGCAGGTGCTGCTCGACCGCGCGGCCCCTCAGACCGGCGACATCGCGTTCGTCTACTCGAACTCGGGGGCGAACCCCGTCCCGGTGCTGCTCGCCGAAGGCCTGCGTGCCGCCGGCGTCCACGTCGTCGCCGTCTCCTCACGCCCGCAGTTGGCAGCCGCCCCGCAGCGGGCACACGCCAAGCTCGACACGGTCACGGACGTCCTGATCGACACCAACACCCCCGTCGGCGACGCCGCCTACGAGGCCGGCGACCAACGCACCGCCGCGCTGTCGTCGCTGACCTCGATCTACCTCTGGAACCTGCTGCTGGCCCGCCTCGCGGACCGGGCTGCCGCGGCCGGCGTCCGCCTGCCGCTGTGGACCAGCGCCAACACGCCAGGTGGCGACGAGCGCAACGCGGCACTGTTCGCGACCTACCGGCCGCGCATCCGCCAGCTGTGAACCGGCCGCTCAGTGCTTCTGGGCGTCGAACCAAGTCGGGCCGAAGGCGGTGTCGACCTCCAGCGGCACCGCGAGTCGGACGACCCCGCACAGTTCGTCGACCACCAGCTGCCGGGCGGCGTCCATCTCGTCCTCGGGGACCTCGAGCACGACCTCGTCGTGGACCTGTAGCAGCAGCTGTGTCCGCAGTCCCGAGCGGTCCAGCGCCCGCTGCAACGTGATCATCGCGAGCTTGATGACGTCCGCGGCGGCGCCCTGGATCGGCGCGTTCAGGGCCATGCGTTCGGCCATCTGCCGCCGGTTGCGGTTGTCCGACAACAGGTCGGGCAGATAGCGGCGGCGCCCGAACAGCGTCGTGGTGAACCCGTCGCGGCGGGCCTGGTCGACGGCCGCGTCGAGGAACGCCCGCACCTTCGGGAACCGGGCCATGTAGGCCTCGACGATCTCCACCGCCTCGTCCGGCGGGATGCCCAGCTGCTGGCCGAGCCCGAACGGGGTCAGGCCGTAGGCCAGCCCGTAGTTGACCGCCTTGGCCCGGTCGCGCAGCGCCCCGTCGACCTGTTCCAGCGGCAGGTCGAACACCTTCGCAGCGGTGGTGGCGTGGATGTCCTCGCGGGAGGCGAACGCGTCCAGCAGGCCCTCGTCGCCCGACAGGTGCGCCATGATCCGCAGCTCGATCTGGGAGTAGTCGGCCACCAGCAGCGACGCGAAGCCCGGGCCCGGCACGAACGCACGGCGGATCTCGCGACCCTCCTCGCGGCGCACCGGGATGTTCTGCAGGTTCGGGTTCGAGGACGACAGCCGGCCCGTCGCCGCGATGGTCTGCGAGAGCGTCGTGTGGATACGGCCCGAGTCGGGATCGACCAGCGGGGGCAGCGCGTCCACGTAGGTGGTCAGCAGCTTCGACGTCTCGCGCCACTCCTGCAGCGCGTCGACGATCGGGTGCATCCCCGCGAGGTTCTTCAGCGCCTGCGCGTCGGTCGAGTAACCGGTCTTTATGCGCCGGGTCTTCGGCAGCCCGAGCTCGTCGAACAGCACCGCCTGCAGTTGCGGGCCCGAGCCGAGGTTGAAGGCCCGCCCGGCATGGTCGTGGACCTCGCGCTCGAGTTCGTCGACGCGGGTCGCGAGCCGCTCGCGGATCTCGTCCAGGACGTGCAGGTCGATCGCCACGCCGGCGCGTTCCATCCGGGCCAGCACGGGCGCGAGCGGCAGTTCGATGGTCTCGTTGAGCTCCGTCTGACCACGCTCCTGCAGCTGGGCCCCGAGGTAGCTCGCGAGCTCGAAGGTCGCCTCGGCCCGCAGTGCGCGCTCCTCCCAGGGATCCTCCTCGCCGACGTCGAGGCTCAGCTGGTCGCCGTCGGCCTCGGCCTCCTCGGGGGCGATGGTGCGTTGCAGGTACTGCAGCGCGAGCCGCTCGAGGTCGAAGGTGCGCTGCTCCGGGTTCAGCAGATAGGCGCCCAGTTCCGTGTCGAGCGTCACGCCCGACACCGTCCAGCCGCGGGCGTGGGCCGCGTGGTCGAGGGTCTTCAGGTCGTGCGTCACCTTGGCGTGCGTGGGGTCGGCCAGCACGGCGGCCAAGGCGTCGAGGTCGGCGGTGTCCAGGTCGTCCATGCGTGCCGAGGCCGGGTCACGGTCGGGCGCCGCCACGGCCAGGGCGATCGGCGTGACGTGCGGCGGGCGGTCCGTCACGATCGGCACGACGGCCAGCGGCTGCGCGGCACCGTCGAGCCAGGCCTTGAGCCCGCCGGCCTCCAGCCGCTGGGGCGCGCGCTCGAACGCGGCCGCCGACGCCTCCTCCTGCTCGCCGAGCACCTCCTCGACGAACCGGTCGTACAGGGCCCGGAACTCCAACGAGCCGAACAGTTCCCGCACGGCGGCGGTGTCGATCGGGCCGAAGCGCAGGTCGGCGAGGTCGTACTCGCACGCGACGTCGCGCCGCAGACGCATGATCCGCCGGTTGGTGCGCACCTGCTGTTCGTGCTCGGCCAGCATCGCCGGCACCTTCTTGCCCGAGATCTCCTCGATGTGGGCGTAGATGCCGTCGATGTCGCCGAACTGGTTGACGAGCTTCGCGGCCGTCTTGTCCCCGACCCCGGGCACCCCGGGCAGGTTGTCGGAGTTGTCACCACGCAACGCCGCCACGTCGACGTAGCTGGCCGGCGGCACGCCGTAGCGGTCCTCGACCGCGCCGGGGGTCATCTCCGCCATCTCGCTGATGCCACGCAGCGTGTAGAGCACGGTCAGGTGCTCGTCCACCAGCTGCATCGAGTCCCGGTCGCCGGTCACGATGAAGGCGTGGAAGCCCTCCTGGATGGCGTTCTCGGCGATGGTGGCCAGGACGTCGTCCGCCTCGACACCGGGGACCTCGATGATGGGGATCTGCAGGGCGCCCAGTAC
This sequence comes from Egicoccus sp. AB-alg2, assembly GCF_041821065.1. Taxonomy (NCBI): domain Bacteria; kingdom Bacillati; phylum Actinomycetota; class Nitriliruptoria; order Egicoccales; family Egicoccaceae; genus Egicoccus; species Egicoccus sp. AB-alg2. The sequence goes on from NZ_JBGUAX010000001.1 coordinate 341,058, forward strand.
CTGCTTGATGAGGTCGACCTGCGGCCGGAACTCGTCGGGGGCCGTGACCCGGTTGGCCTTGTACTCCGGGAACGCCTTCGTGCGCGCCACGTCGCGACCCTTGTCGAACGCCACCGCGATCGCGTCGGGACGGCGGTCGGCCAGCATCTTGATCAGCATCGAGGTGAAGCCGTAGACCGCGTTGGTCAGCTGTCCGGTCTGGGTGCGCAGCGTGTCCGGCAGGGCGTAGAACGCCCGGTAGGCGAGGCTGTGGCCGTCGAGCAGCAGCAGCGAGCGACGGTCGGCGTTCGGTGACGAACTCACGGCTTGGATGACCTCGTTGACGGTGGGGCGCCCGGTCGGGGCGTCGACGGCCGAGCCTACTGATCGCGCCTGTCCCGTACCGTCCTGGTCCTACCCTGTGGACTGCCAGCGCCCGCTCCCCCGCCGACTGCCGACGAGGTGTCCCCGTGAGCTTCTCGTTCTCCTCGCCCCGCCCCGACGCCGGCGACCTCCCCCTGGTCTACGAGGTCGACCAGGCCAACTTCGAAGCGCAGGTCCTCGAGCGCTCCCACGCCGTGCCGGTGGTCGTCGACTTCTGGGCCGCCTGGTGCGGCCCCTGCCGCACGCTCGGGCCGATGCTCGAGCAGGCCGTCCAGGCCCGCGGCGGTCGCGTCGTGCTGGCCAAGGTCGACGTCGACGCGAACCCCGGCCTCGCCCAGGCGTTCCGCGTCCAGGGCATCCCCCAGGTCCTCGGCTTCCGCGACGGCAAGCCGGCCGCGTCCTTCACCGGCGCTGTCCCGGCGACCGAGATCGAGCGTTTCCTCGACGGGCTGGTACCCGGCGAGGCCGACGTGCTGGTGAAGACGGCCCGGGCCCTGCCGCCCGCGCAGGCCGAGGAAAAGCTGCGCGAGGCGCTGGCCCTCGAGCCCGGCCACCGCGAGGCCGCCGTCGGGCTGGCCGAACTGCTGGTGGACCGCGAGCCGGACACGGCCCGCGAACTCGTCGCGCCCCACCGTCCCGACCCCGCCGCCGAGGCCGTGCTCACCCGCCTCGACCTCGCCGACGACACCGGAGACCTGACCGCCCTGCAGGCCGCGGTCGACCGGGGCGACGCCGACGGCGCCACCCTCGTGTCGCTCGGCCGGGCCCTGGCCGCCCGCGGCGAGTACGAGGAGGCGATCGACCGGCTGCTGGCGGCCGTCGAGCTCGGCGGCGACGACCGCGATGCCGCCCGCGAGCAGCTGGTCGCGCTGTTCGGTGTGCTCGGCGACGACGACGAACGCGTCCGCGCCGCGCGCCCCCGCCTCGCACGCGCGCTGTTCTGATTCTTCTGCCGCCGGTTCCTCGCTCCCCGTGGCCGGGGAAGCGGACCGGTGCAGAAGCGGGACGGTCACCGGCGGCGGCGCTGCGATACCGCCGCGAACGCACCAACGCCGATTCCTCGCTCCCCGTGGCCGGGGACGGACCGGTGCAGAAGCGGGACTGGTCACCGGCGGCGCGCTCCGGTACCGCCGCGAACGCGCGCAGGCGGAGAACCCCCGGCCGGGTGGATGGCGGGGACTTATGCTTCGCACGTCGAAAGGGCGTCGGATGATGGCGCGACTGCTTCGCTCGGTGGGGGTCGGGGTGCCGAGCGCCGCCGCGGCCGGGTGGCTGCTGACCCGGACGTTGCCGCCCGCCTCGTTCACGGCCTGGCTGGGTCTCGTCGTGGCCGTGGTGCTGGCCGGCGTCGCCGCGGTGTTCCTGCGGCGCAGCTTCCACGCCTTCGGTGACGTCGTGTTCGGGCAGCGGGCCACGGGCAGCGAGCCCGTCACCTGGCGCCCGGGCAGTGGCACGCACGGTGGGCAAGGCGGGCAGCAGGTCCCCTACGTGCCGTACAACCCCGACTGGGACCACGAGCGCCGGATCAAGTAGACCTCGACCTCCCCGCTCGTCGGAGTCGTCGATGTCGCTCGCCCCTCGCCCCGTGTCCGCCAGCCGGGTCCGCCTCGCCCGCGTCATGTCCGTCATGGACGCCAACAACCTCGGCAACGTCCACGGCGGCGTCGTCATGCGCGAGGTGGACAACGCCGCCGGCATCGCCGCCGCGCGCCATGCCGGCCACGCCGCCGTGACGGCCGGGATCGACGAGCTGTCGTTCAAGGCGCCCGTGCACGTCGGCGACCTGCTGATCGTCGAGGCGAGCGTGAACGCCGTCGGGCGCACCTCGATGGAGGTCGGCGTGCGCGTCGAGGCCGAGGACTGGCGCGGCGGCGAGCGGCGTCACACGACCTCCGCCTACCTGGTGTTCGTCGCGATCGACGACGACGGCAAGCCGATGGAGATCCCCCCGCTGCTGACCGAGACGGACGACGAGCGACGCCGGGAGGCGCAGGCGCAGATCCGCCGCCAAGTCCGCAAGGAGCGCATCGCCCGGTTGGGTGAGTGGCGACCGGAGCCGCCGCCGGCCTGAGCTCAGACGGTGAGCAGGCCGACCCCCAGACTCACGACCCCGGCGGCGAGGAACGTCGCGCCCGCCCACACCAGGGCGATCCAGCGGTTTGGCGCGGTGGCGCCCTTGTGCGCCGACGAGAAGAAAAACCCGCCCGACATCAGGATCGCGGCGACCAGCACGCCCGTGCGCGCGAGCCAGCCGACGAGGCCCGTCAGGCCACTTGCCTCGGCCAGGAGCAGGCACACCAGCCCGAGCGTCACCAGCACCCCGGCGTGGGCGTGGCCGGCCCGCGCGAAGGCGGTCTGGAACGGCGTGACCGGTACCGCGCCCCGCACGACGCGCAGCAGGTAGGCGCCGCCCGCCTCGATGGTGACGACGCTGAGCAGCACGATCCCGGCGGTCCGGGCGGCGGCTTCCGACAGGACGAGGGTGGGTTCCACGGCGACCACCTCGCTTTCGTAACGACGTTATGCAACACTGTTACGGAACTTCCCGCCGACGTCAAGGGAGGAAGGGATGGCGCGTCCCGCCGTGTACGACGAGGACACCCGTGCCGCGCTGTTGGAGGCGGCGGCACGGCGCCTGGCCGAGGGCGGCGCCGAGGCCGTCACGATGCGGGCGCTCGCCCGGGAGGTCGGCGCGACGACCTCGGCGATCTACGCCCTGTTCGGCTCCAAGGAGGGGCTGCTCGCCGCGGTGTACCGCGAGGCCTTCGCCGGCCTCGCCCTGGAGTTGGCACGTGTCCCGGTCGGCGACGACCCGCTGCGGGAACTGTTCGAGCTCGGGCTCGCCTATCGGCGCAGCGCCCGGGCCCGGCCGGCGCTCTACCTCGTCATGTTCGGACGCGACCCGGTCGCCGCACCGCCCAGCGAGGAGGACGAGGCCCTCGCCGCCGGCACGCTCGGCCGCCTGTCGTCGGCCGTCGCGCGGGCACAGGCCGCCGGCGCCCTGCCGGGTGACGACCCGCTGCCCTTGACCCTGCAGCTGTGGGGGGTGGTGCACGGGCTGGCGAGCCTGGAGCTGCTCGGCGCACTCGGTGACGACACGGCTGCCGACGTCACCTGGGAACAGGCGCTCCGTGCCATCGTCCGCGGACACCAACATCCCGGCGCCTGACGCCGATGCACGGACGGCGGCGGCCACGTGGCGGGAGCAGCCCCACTGGGCGTTCGAGCCGCGGTTCGGGCGCTGGCCGTCGGTGCAGGTTCCGGCCGAAGTTCGGGCGCTGGCCGCCGGTGACGGTTCCGGACCACCATCCGCGCGTGCCCCGACCCCGGGCAGCAGTGAACCGGCGGCAGGAGAGTCAGAGCACCATCTGCAGGAAGCGGCGGGTGCGCTCGTGCTGCGGGTCGACGAGGATCTGCGAGGGCGGGCCTTCCTCGACGACGATGCCGCCGTCCATGAAGACGACCCGGTCGGCGACCTCGCGGGCGAAGCCCATCTCATGGGTGACGACCATCATGGTCATCCCCTCCTGCGCGAGGCGGCGCATGACCTCCAGCACCTCGCCGACCAGCTCGGGGTCCAGGGCGGAGGTCGGCTCGTCGAAGAGCATCATGTCCGGCTCCATCGACAGCGCGCGGGCGATGGCCACGCGCTGCTGCTGGCCGCCGGACAGGTGCGCCGGGTAGGCGTCGATCTTGTCGATGAGGCCGACGCGCTCGAGGTTGCGGCGGGCGGTCTCGGTGGCTTCGCCACGCGAACGCTTGCGAACTCGGCGCTGGGCGAGCGTGAGGTTTCGCAGCACGGACAGGTGCGGGAAGAGGTTGAAGGACTGGAACACCATGCCGATGCGGCTGCGCAGGGCGTCGACGTCCGCGTCGGGGTCGGTGATGTCCTCGCCCTCGATGAAGATGTGGCCGGACGTCGGCTCCTCCAGGCGGTTCACGCAGCGCAGCAGGGTCGACTTGCCCGAACCGGACGGCCCGATGACGCAGACGACCTCGCCGTGCCCGACGGTGAAGTCGATGCCCGACAGGACCTCCAGCTCGCCGAAGCTCTTGTGGAGGTCGCGGACCTCGATCGCGTGCGTCGCCGTGGACGCGGGTGAAGTCGCCATCGCGCTGGCTGCTCCCAGGGGCTCGGCTGCTCGCCGAAGCCTACTCGCCCGACGATCCGCGCCCGGCTTCATTCGGCAGCGGGCCCGCGGGACGGGCGATCAGCCGGGACGTCCGCCCTTCCGGCACAGGGAAAGGACCGGTCCGGTGGACCGTCCAAAGCGTCACGACGCACCAACCTCGCCGTAACCGGATGGGAACACGCCGGTGGCATCGTTGGCCCCGTCATCCGCCAGTGACACCGACCACGTCGAGGTGCCGGGCCAGCCCTCTCCCGCTGTCCCCACCGGTGGTCTGCGCGCCACGGCGGGCGCCGTCCGACCTCTCCCTCGGGCCGCGCCCGCCGCGGCCGCATCCGTGCCTCGGCCGCGGCCGCATCCGTGCCCGTCCGCCCCGGAATGATGCGGGAGGCGTCAGCGCGAACGGCGGTTTCGCCGCTCGAGCACCCGCACGAGCTGGGTCAGTGGGATGGTGATGGCCGCGTAGATGGCGCCCGCGACGATCAGCGGCGACGAGTTGCCGTAGTTGAACAACTCCACGCGCGCGTAGCCGAGCAGTTCCCGGCTGGCCACGGTGGCCCCGGCGAACGCCAGCAGCGACGTGTCCTTGATGAGGAGCACGAGTTCGTTGGTCAGCGGTGGGATGACGATGCGGAAGGCCTGGGGCAACACGACGGAGATCATCGCCCAGCCCGGAGACATGCCCAGCGAACGCGCGGCTTCGACCTGGCCGCGGGGGACGGCCTCGATGCCGGCACGGATCGTCTCGGCCATGTACGCGGCGGCCACGACCACCAGACCGATGACACCGGCCCCGGTCACACCGCCGGGAGCGCGCCAACCGAAGGCGATCGGGATGCCGAACGCGAACAGGAAGATCGTCAGCAGGGCCGGCAGCGCGCGGAAGACCTCGATGTAGAAGGTCGCGACCCAGCGGTAGGGCGCGATCGGCGACAGCCGCATCAGCGCGAGCAGGAGGCCGCCGAGGAGGCCGAAGAAGAAGGCGACGGCCGTATAGACGACCGTGTTCTTCGCGGCGATGGTGACGATGCCCGGGAACATCGCCCGCGAGATCTCGGGATCGAAGAACTGGCTGGCGATGCGCCCCCAGTCCGCAACCAAGAGCAGACCGGCGATCGCGAGGACGAAGACGGCGTAGAGCGTGCCGCGGAAAGCACGTTGGCGTTGGCGGCGGGTCACCGGCGCGCTCCTCCCTCAGTTCGAACGGGGGGCCCGTGCATGGGCCCCCCGTTCGGATCCGGTGCGGCTCCCGACCAGATTATTCCTCGACCGCGAAGTACCGGTCGTAGATCTCGTCGTAGGTGCCGTCGTCGCGCATCGCGGCGAGCTGCTCGTTGACCGCCTCGATCAGCGAGTCGTTGCCCTGCGCGGCGGCGAAGCCGTACTGCTCGCCGGTGTCGTACTCCTCGACGATCTCGAACGACGGGTCGTTGTTGACCTGCTCGACGTTCACCGGCAGGTCCTGCAGCCCGGCGACGATCTGGCCGGCCTGCATCGCGGTGAACAGGTCGGGTCCGGAACCGAACTCGACGATCTCGGTGCCCTCGGGCGCGTTCTCCTGCGCGTACTCGGCCCCGGTCGTGCCCTGCTGCACGCCCAGCGCCTGGCCGGCGACGTCCTCGAGCGACTGGACGTCGCTGTCGGCGAGCACGATCAGGCTCTGCAGCGAGTCGTAGTACGGCTCGGAGAAGTTGAGGTTCTGCTGCCGTTCCTCGGTGATGGTCATCGCCGAGGCGGCGATGTCGCACTGGCCGGCGGCCAGGGTCGCGCCCGACTGCAGACCGTCGAAGCCCACCTCGAGGACCTCGAGCTCCAGACCGAGGCGGTCGGCGGTCTCCTGCATGAGGTCGATGTCGAAGCCGCTGTAGCCGCTGGGGGCGTCGGCGTCTTCGAACTCGAACGGCGGGTAGGGAATGTCCGAGCACACGCTCAGCGTGCCCTCGTTGATCAGTTCCAGGTCAGCGGCCGCCTCGCCGTCGGCATCGGCGCCACCGTTGGTGGGCTCGGCGCCGGTGTCGTCGGTCGTGCCGCCGTCATCGCCACAGGCGGTCAGGACGAGGGTCAGCGCCGCGACGGCCGCAGCGGCCCGGCGGGTGGTGAAGCGCATTCGTTCCCCTTCAGGCTCCAGGGTGGGGGTGCCGCGGCGGATCGCCGGACACGCTCCGCCGTGGTCGCGTCCCCGGCTACGACCGCGGTCGGAGACCGTGCAACCTACGCCACGCGACGCGCCACGGCACGCGGGACGCGCGCGATGTGCGCCCGCTGGCGGGCGGGTCGAGGGCGACGGTCACGCCTCGTAGCGCTCGATGACCTGTTCCGCGACCTGGCGCATCGTGACCCGGCGCTCCATGGCCTGACGCTGCACGAACCGGAACGCCTCGGCCTCGGACATGCGCTCGTGCTCCTGGAGCAGGCCCTTGGCGCGCTCGACGAGCTTGCGGGCCTCGAGGCGGCCCTGCAGGTCGTCGACCTCGCGCTCGAGCCCGGACATCTCGCGGAAGCGGCCGGCCGCGATCTCCACCGCCGGCAGCAGGTCGTGCTTCTGGAAGGGCTTGACGAGGTAGGCCATCGCGCCGGCCCGGCGGGCCTTCTCCACCAGGTCCCGCTGGCTGAAGGCGGTCAGGATCAGGATGGCCGCCAGACGTTCCTTGGCGATCTCCTCGGCGGCCTGGATGCCGTCCATGACCGGCATCTTCACGTCGAGGATCACCAGGTCCGGCTCGAGCTCTCGCGTCAGACGCACCGCGGAGGCGCCGTCGGCGACCTCGGCGACGACCTCGAAGCCCTCCTCCTGGAGCATCTCCTTGAGGTCGAGGCGGATCAGGGCCTCGTCCTCCGCGATCAGCACGCGGGTGGGGCGGCGCTCGGTGTCCGTGGGCTGCTGGCCCGGCGTCGTCTCGCTCACGTGTGATCCCTTCCAGGCCGGGCGGCCTCCAGCTCGAAGAGGCGGTCGAGGAGGGCGTCGCGCTGGTCGATCAGCGCCTGCACCTCGGTTCGGGCTTCGTCGAGCAGTCCTGCGTGTCGGTCCAGGTCCGTGCGGGCTTCGCGCCACTCGCGATCGGCGAGCGGCGTCTGCGCCACCAGCTTCCGGGTCTCGGCGTCGGCGGCGACCTCGGAAAGGTAGGCAACCTGCTCGGCCAGGACGCGCTCGGTCGCACGGACCCGCTTGAGGTCGTCCTGGATCCGGGCGAGGCGCTCACGCACCCGGTTGGTCTCGCGCTCCGTGCCCGTGGTGGCTCCCGTCGTCGTGTCACCGGTGTCGGCGTGCCCGGCGGCGCGACGGCCAGGGTGGCCACCCGGTCACGCGTGCACGCACGCGCGCCCGAGCCGGCCGCTGGGCCACCAAACGGTAGTCGTCGACGCGAAACCGGCCAAACAGCCCACCGTGCGAACCGGTCGATCGTCAGCGGTACCCCCGGTGGGATTCGAACCCACAAGCCCTTGCGGGCAACGGTGTTTGAGACCGTCCTGTATGCCGGTTCCAGCACGGGGGCGCGGAGCTTCAACTGCGAGGCGGACTGTACCCGTTGCCCACGTTGCGACCGGCGAACGTGCCGGTCTGCGAGTGACAGTTGGGGCACAGCAGCCGCAGGTTCTCCAACCGGTTGTCGCAGCGGTCCCCGTTCACGTGGTCGAGCTGCAGCGCGATCGGACGCCCCAGCCAGCGCTCCAGCCCGCAACGGGCACAGCGCCATGCGAGCAGGCCTTCCCGGACCAGGCGCTGCTTCAGCCACGTCGTGTTCAGCGCCGGCGCGCCGACGACGAGGAGCTCTGCCAGCGGCCGGCCGCGGGAGCTCGCGACCACCTCACCGCGTGCCCAGGCCTGCCCGCGGAACCCGTCGGGATCGACACCGACGTCACGGAGGCGACGCTCGACCGCAGCACGCCCCCGTTTGCGTTTCGGGTCGAGTCCGAGCCGTCCCATGACCTGCGCCACCGAGCGCGCGCCCCGTGCGGCGGCCAGTACCTGTTCGTCGCTCCACTGGAAGGAGGGACGAAGCGCGCGCTGCGCCGGCACGGGCCGGTCCCAGTGTGAGGTGTCCAACGCGAGTCTTCGGATGTGGTCCTGCATCGCCAGCCAGGAGCTGCCGCCCACCGTCAGCTCGAGCGCCGTGAAGACCTGACGCAGGTTGGTCGACGCGGTGACCGCCTCGTCGAGCTGTGCGTCGGTCCAGCGCCGCCGGCCGGGCGAAGCCTCGAGGTGGGCGTACTCGAGCCCCAGCTCTGCGCATCGCCGCCGGAGCATCGCCGTCGTGCCACCGCGGTGCGTGAGACCGAGGGCACGACAGACGTCGCTCCACGTCGCGGACGTTGCGAGGGCGTCGCGAAGTTGGGCGTCGGTCCAGCGTCGCTTCGGCATGGGGGTGTCCCGTTTCGTCACCGCCCCCACGGCGACGCACAGGTTGCCATCCGAGCCCACGGCTGCCTGATCCCGGATGCGTCGCGCTGTGGACGACGATCCCCCCGGCGTCCCGCGCGCGCCCCGGACACTGGCGCGCGCAGCTGAAGGCGGGCTGAGAGTTCCGGCGGCTCTTCCCCAACGGACAGGATCTTCGTCACGTACGAGCGACCACTGGCCTCCTAAGGTCTCGCTGTTCACCCGATGTGCGAACGTGCCTCAGTTCGCGGTCTTCACCGGCTCGGGACGGCCGGTGTCTTCCCCGGTAGGGCAGCCGGAACCCACGGTCACGCCTGGTGCGCACGCACGTCGTCCACCCGCCCCTGCGACGAGACCGGACCGTGGCCTTCCTCGACTACCTCGCGGACCCCTCCACCCGCGACGTGCTGATCCAGCAGACCCTGGAGCACGTCGTGCTGGTCGTGGTGCCGCTGCTGCTGGCGCTCGTCGTCAGCCTGGGCCTCGGCATCGCGGCACACCGCGTGCCGCGACTGCGCGCTCCCATCCTCACGACCGTGTCGACGTTCCTCACCATCCCGTCGCTCGCGCTGTTCGCCCTGTTCCTGCCCGTCATGGGCATCGGCGACGGCGCGGTCATGGTGGCCCTGACCCTGTACGCCTTGCTGCCGATCGTGCGCAACACCGTCGCCGGCCTGGGCGGGGTCGACCCGGCGATCGTGGAGGCCGCGCGCGGCATGGGGATGAGTGGGACGAAACGCCTGGTGCGCATCGAGCTGCCGACGGCCTGGCCCGTCATCCTCGCCGGCATCCGCGTGTCGACGCTGATGATCACCGGCATCGCCGCCATCGCTGCCCTGGTCGGCGGCTCCGGCCTCGGCCAGGAGATCTACCGGGGCATCCGCCGCATCGGCAGCGCCGGCGCCCTGGAATCCCTGCTCGGCGGGACGCTCGCCATCGTGCTGCTCGCCCTGCTCTTCGACCTGTTCTACCTGGGTCTCGGCCGCCTGACGATCTCGCGAGGACTCCGTGACTGACGCCATGATCCAGCTCGACGAGCTGACCAAGCGCTACCCCGGTTCGGACACGCCGGCGGTCGACCGGCTCACCCTCGACGTCCCGCGCGGTGAGATCGTCGTCTTCGTCGGCCCCTCCGGGTGCGGCAAGACGACCAGCCTCAAGATGATCAACCGGATCATCGAGCCGACCTCGGGACGGATCCTGCTCGACGGCGAGGACGTGACCCGAAGCGACGCGAACGAACTGCGGCGGCGCATCGGCTACGTCATCCAGCAGATCGGCCTGTTCCCGCACCAGACCATCGCCGACAACGTCGCGACGGTGCCCCGCCTGCTCGGCTGGGACAAGGACCGCGTCCGCGACCGTGTCGACGAGCTGCTCGAGGTGGTCGGCCTCGACCCCGCCCAGTACCGGGACCGCTACCCGAAGGAGCTGTCCGGCGGCCAGCGCCAGCGCGTCGGCGTCGCCCGCGCCCTGGCCGCCGACCCGCCCGTGCTACTCATGGACGAGCCGTTCGGTGCCATCGACCCCATCACGCGCAACCGGCTGCAGAACGAGTTCCTGCGCCTGCAGGCCGACCTGCGCAAGACCATCGTCTTCGTCACCCACGACATCGACGAGGCGATCAAGATGGGCGACCGGATCGCCATCCTGCGCGAGCAGTCGCACATCGCCCAGTTCGCCACCCCGGAGGAGATCCTCACCGCCCCGGCCGACGACTTCGTCGAGGACTTCGTCGGCGCCGGCGCCACCCTCAAGCGGCTCAAGCTGTCCCGCGTGCGCGACGTCGAGTGGCTGACCGACTGCCCCACCGGCACGGTCGACGAGGAGGCCGCCACGCTGCGCCGGCGGCTCGACGCCTCGGACTGGACCGCACTGCTGCTGCTCGACGAACAGCGGCGCCCGGTGCGCTGGCTGCGGGCCCCCGACTTCCGCCACGAGCGGCCGGTCCGCGAACTCGGCCTTCCGGCCCGCGCCACGGTCGAGCCACAGGCCACCCTGTCCGACGCGCTCGAGGAGATGCTGCTCGGCTCCGCGGGCGTCGCCATCGTGGTCGACGGGCGCGGCACCTTCCAGGGCATCCTCGACGTCGACGCGCTGATCACCTCGATGCAGACGCTGCGTGACGCCAACGTCGACTACTACCGGGCCGCCAAGCTGATCGATCCGGCCACGACGGTGACGCCGTCATGAGCGCCCCCGCCCCACCCGACATCGCGGCGCCCGGTCCCACGACCGCCGTCGGGTCCGACGACGCGCCCGGCCGCAGCCGGCTCGGCACCGCCCTGCACTACCTCGGCATGCCGGTGTTGCTCGCGCTGGTGCTGCTCGCCCTGTACGTGTGGGTACAGGGCCTGGAGCTCGACGCCATCGAGGCGCGCCAGCTGCGGCGCGCGGTGCTGGTGGGCCAGACGACGCAGCACGTGCGGCTGACCGTCTACTCGACGCTGATCGTGCTGGCGCTGGCGATCCCGCTGGGCATCATCGCCACCCGGCCCGGCACCCGCCGCCTGGCGCCGGCCATCATCGGGCTCGGCAACGCCGGGCAGGCGATCCCGTCGCTCGGTCTGCTGGCGCTGATCTTCTTCATCGCCCGCCAGACCCCGCTGCTGCCCAGCACCGGCACCGTGCCGGTCGTCGCGGCCCTCGTCGGCTACTCGTTCCTGCCCATCCTGCGCAACACCATGGTCGGCCTCGAACAGGTCGACGCGTCCGTGCTGGAAGCCGGGCGCGGCATGGGCATGTCGTCGTGGCTGGTGCTGCGCCGCCTCGAGCTGCCGCTGGCCGTACCGGTCATCCTCGCCGGCGTGCGCACCGCCCTGGTGCTCAACGTCGGCACCGCCACGCTCGCGTTCCTGTTCGGCGGCGGCGGGCTCGGCCGGACCATCTTCCAGGGCTTCGGGCTGCAGCGCCTGCCGCTGCTGGTCACCGGCGCGGTCCTCGTGTCCGTGCTGGCCCTGTTCGTCGACTGGCTCGCCGGGCTGGTCGAGGAACGCCTCACCCCCCGCGGGCTCTGAGGCCCCCACGACCCGTCCCGCCTCCGCCGACCGCTCCCCCACCACGTCACGATGTCACCGAGACGAAGGAAATCCGTGCGACACCTGCCACGCATCACCGCCGGCGCTGCCGGCCTGGCCCTGCTCCTGACCGCCTGCGGCGCCGACGACTTCGACGACGGCGGCGGTGACGACGCCGCCAGCGGCGAGGCGACCGACACCGGCGGCGCCGACACCGACGGCGCCGACGCCGCCGCCGAGGGCGTCGAACCCGGCACCGAGAGCCTGGACGGCGCCACCATCACCGTCGGGTCCAAGGACTTCGACGAGCAGTTGATCCTCGGCGAGATCTCGAAGCTGCTGCTCGAGGACGCCGGCGCCTCCGTCGTCGACGAGATCGACCTCGGCAGCACCTTCGCCGCCCGCGAGGCGCTGACCGGCGGTCAGATCGACCATTACTGGGAGTACACCGGCACGGCCTGGATCGAGTTCTACGGCGAGACCGAGCCGATCCCGGACCGCGTCGAGCAGTACGAGGCCGTTCGCGACCTCGAGGTCGGCGAGGGCCTGTACTGGCTGGACCCGTCCCCGTTCAACAACACCTACGGGCTCGCGATGTCACGTGAGGCGCACGACGAGTTCGGCGTCGACACCCTGAGCGAGCTCGGCGACTTCATCGAGTCCAACCCCGACGACGCCACCCTGTGCGTGGAGTCGGAGTTCGAGGCCCGCAGCGACGGCCTTCCGGGCATGGAGGCGCACTACGGCTACGAGTTCGATCCGTCCAACGTCAGCGTGCTCGACACCGGCGTGATCTACGGCGCCACCGCCGACCGCGACCCCTGCACGTTCGGCGAGATCTTCACCACCGACGGGCGCATCGCCACCCTCGACCTCGTCGTGCTCGAGGACGACCAGGCGTTCTTCCCGCTGTACAACGTCTCACCGGTGTTCGTCGAGGACGTCTACGAGCAGTACGGCCAGACGCTGGCCGACCTGTACGCCCCGGTCACCGAGGCGCTCGACGACGAGACCATGGCCGAACTCAACGCCCGTGTCTCGTCCGAGAACGAGCGGCCGATCGACGTGGCCCGCGACTGGCTCACGGAGAACGGCTTCATCGGCTGACCCGCCCCGCCACGAAGCGACGCCCTGCGGTCCGACCGCGGGGCGTCGTCGTGTCCGGGGACGGTGGCCGGGTTCAGCCGCGTTCCACGCCGGCCCGCAGTTCGCGGACCAGCGCCGCCACCCGCTCGGGCGCACCGGCCGGGTCGCCGTCGGCCACGGCCTTCACGACCGACGAGCCGACGATCACCCCGTCGGCGTAGGCGGCCACCTCGGCGGCCGAGGCCCGGTCCTTCACGCCGATGCCGACCGCGACCGGCACCGACGTGCGCGGCCGGAGGCGCTCGACGAGGTGCCGGGTGACGTCCTGCGACACGCCCTTCACGCCGGTGACCCCGAGCAGGCCGGTGGCGTACACCCAGCCCTGCGAGGCCGCGCCGATGGCGTCCAGGCGCTCGTCGGTCGACACCGACGAGGCGAGGAACACGGTCGCGAGCCCCGCCCGCTGCGCCTCGCCGCGCCAGGCGTCGGCCTCGGGCACGGGCAGGTCCGGCAGGATCACGCCCGACAGCCCCGCGGCCGCGCACTCGTCGGCGAAGTTCGCGTACCCGCGCGTGTCGGCGATGGTCACGTAGGTCATCGCCAGCTTCGGGACGTCGAGGTGCTCCAGCCCGCGGATGAGGGCGAGGTGGTCGGCGACACGGGTGCCGGCGTCCAGCACGTGCTGGTTGGCGGCCTGGATGATCGGCCCGTCCATCATCGGGTCGCTGAACGGGATGCCGACCTCCAGGACGTCCGCGCCGGCCTCGACGGCCGCCTCGAAGCACGCCCGGGACGTGTCCGGGTCGGGGAAGCACGACGTCAGGTAGACGATCAGCGCCGCGCGCTCCTGCTCGCGGGCGCGGTCGAACGCGGCCTGGATGCGTTGGGCGCCGGCGACGGTCACGGTGCTCACGGCGTCACCTCCGTTGCGGCTTCGCTGCCGCCTTGGCCAGCGGGCGCACGGTCGCCGCCGGAGGTGCCGAACGCCTTGGCCACCCCGAGGTCCCAGCCGGCCACCTCGACGACCTCGTCCACGTCCTTGTCGCCGCGGCCGGACATGGTCAGGATCACCCGCGCGCCGTCGCCGAGCGCTTCACGCCCGTGGCGCAGCAGCCACCCGACCGCGTGCGCCGGCTCGAGCGCGGGGATGATGCCCTCCAGTTCGCAGGTGCGGCGGAAGCCCTCGAGCGCGTCCTCGTCGGTCGCCGCCACGTAGGTCGCACGGCCGGTCGAGGCGAGCCATGCGTGCTCGGGGCCGACGCCCGGGTAGTCCAGCCCGGCCGACACCGAGTGGGCGGGCCGGACCTGGCCGTCGTCGTCGACGAGCACGATGGAGCGCGACCCGTGCAGGACGGCTTCGCGGCCCTCGCTGATGGTGGCGGCGGAGCGGCCGGAGCCGACGCCCTCACCGGCGGCCTCCACCCCGATCAGGCGGACCTCCGGCACCTCGATCCACTCCGCGAACGACCCGATCGCGTTGGAGCCACCGCCGACACAGGCCAGCACGGCGTCCGGCACGCCACCGGCCTGCTGCGCGAACTGTTCCTTGGCCTCCACGGAGATGACCTTCTGCAGCTCGCGCACCATGGTCGGGAACGGGTGCGGCCCCATCGCCGAGCCGATCAGGTAGTGCGTGTCGTCGACGTTGGTCACCCAGTCGCGCATCGCCTCGTTGATGGCGTCCTTGAGGGTGCGGGTGCCGGATTCGACGGGCACGACCTCGGCGCCCAGCAGCTGCATGCGCACGACGTTCAGGCGTTGGCGCCGGCAGTCCTCGGCACCCATGTAGACGGTGCACCTCAGGCCGAACAGGGCGGCGGCCGTCGCCGTGGCCACGCCGTGCTGGCCGGCGCCGGTCTCCGCGATGACGCGGGGCTTGCCCATGCGGGTGGCCAGCAGCGCCTGCCCGACGACGTTGTTGAGCTTGTGCGAGCCGGTGTGCGCGAGGTCCTCGCGCTTGAGCCACACGTCGAGGCCGGCCGCCTCGGACAGCCGCGCGGCGTGGTACAGGGGCGTGGGGCGGCCGCCGTAGTCTCGGCGCAGTGCATCGAGCTGTTCGCCGAAGGCGGGGTCGGCCTGCGCGTCGTGCCAGGCGTCGACGAGCTGCGCGAGCGCGTCGGACAGCGACTCGGGGACGTACTGGCCCCCGAACGCGCCGAAGTAGCCCTCGCGCACAGCTTCGGTCGTGGCGGCGGTGGAGAGGTCGGACGCGGTCATCGTGGCTCCGATCCGACGGCGTCGGTGCTGCCGGACGCCGGCGTGGTCGTCGGCTGACGGCCGGCCGCCACGAGCGCGGCGGCGGCGGCCTCGGGGTCGTCGGCGCGGACGAGTGACTCGCCGACGAGGACGGCGTCGGCACCCTCGGCGGCGGCGCGGCGGACGTCGTCGGGGTCCCGCACCCCGGATTCCGCGACGGCCAGCACGCCGTCGTCGAGGTGCCCGCGCAGGCGGGCGAAGCCATCGCGGTCGAGTTCGAAGGTGCGCAGGTCACGGGCGTTGACACCGACGATGCGGGCGTCGATGCGTGACGCCGCGGCGGCCTCGGCCGCGTCGTGGACCTCCACCAGCACGTCGAGCCCGGCCACCAGCGCCTCCTCGTGCAGCAGCGCGAGGGTGGGCTCGTCCAGCGCGGCGACGATCAGCAGGACCGCGGCGGCACCGGCCGCCCGCGCCTCCCACACCTGGTAGGCGTCGACGAGGAAGTCCTTGCGCAAGGCCGGCACGCCCAGCGCGGCGACGTCGGCGAGGTCGAGCAGGCTGCCGTCGAACCGGTCCGGTTCGGTCAGCACCGACACCGCCGCCGCGCCGCCCGCGACGTAGGCCGCGGCCTGCGTCGGCGCGTTCAGGTCGGGGGCGAGCGCCCCCTTGGACGGCGAGGCCCGCTTGATCTCCGCGATCAGGGACACGCCCGGGCCGGCCAGGGCATCGTGGAACGACGGCCCGCGTGGGGCGTCGACGGCCCGCTCGCGCAGCGCCTCCAGCGGCTCGCGCGAGCGCGCCTCGTCCACGCGGCGGCGGGCTCCGGTCAGCAGTGCGTCGAGGTAGGTCGCCATGTCAGGCCTCCGGCGTCGCGGCCGCGGTGGCGGCGTCCACGGTCAACTGCTCGGCGGCGTGCACGGCCGCCAGGACGGCGCCCGCCTTGCTGCGCGTCTCGCGTTCCTCGGCGTCTGGTCGGGAGTCGGCCACGATCCCGGCGCCCGCCTGGACGTGGGCGCGGCCGTCCTGCAGGACGACCGTGCGGATCGTGATGCAGGTGTCGAGGTTGCCGGCGAAGTCGACGTAGCCGACCGCCCCGGCGTACGGACCGCGGCGGGTGGGCTCGAGTTCGTCGATGATCTCCATCGCGCGGACCTTCGGCGCGCCGCTGACCGTGCCGGCCGGGAACACCGCCCGCAGCACGTCGACGGGACCGAAGCCGTCCTTCAGCGTGCCGGTCACCGAGCTGACCAGGTGCATGACGTGGCTGTAGCGCTCGATGTGCATCAGGTCGTCGACCCGGACGCTGCCGACGTCACAGACCCGCCCCAGGTCGTTGCGGGCCAGGTCGACGAGCATGACGTGCTCGGCGCGTTCCTTGGCGTCGGCCAGCAGCTCCTGCTCGTGCTGGCGGTCCTCGGTCGGCGTCGCCCCCCGCGGCCGGGTGCCGGCGATGGGCCAGGTCTCCACGTGGCGGCCCTGGACCTGTACCAGCGCCTCGGGCGAGGAGCCGACGATCTGGGTCGGTGCGGTCCCATCGGAGCCGCCGATCGGGCCGAGGTCGAGCAGGTACAGGTACGGCGAGGGGTTGATGACCCGCAGCACGCGGTAGATGTCGAAAGCGGAGGCGCTCGTCGGCACGGAGAAGCGTTGGCTGACGACGGTCTGGAAGGTGTCGCCGGCGGCGATGTGGTCCTTCACCGCGTCGACCATCCGCTGGTAGCCGCCCGCTTCGAGGTTGCTGGGCGCGTCCGCCGGCCTGACGTCGGCGGCCGGTGGCGTCGCCGCGGGCAGTGGCGTGGCGGCCTCGGAGAGCCGGGCGACGACCGCGTCGGTGGCCTTGGCGGCCGTGTCGTACGCGGCTTCGAGCTCGTCCGCCGTCAGGCCGTCGACCACGACGTTGGTCACGACGGTGAGCACCTGACGCAGGTGGTCGAGCGCGACCACGTGACGCGGGAACATCATGGCCAGGTCGGGCAGGTGCAGGTCGTCGTGGCCGGTGTCGGGGATGCGCTCGACCTCGCGCACGGCGTCGTAGCCCACGTAGCCGACGGCGCCCCCGTGGAGCGGCACGTCGAGGAGCGACGGGGCCCGCAGCGCGGCGGTCACCCGCGCCAGCGCGTCCAGCGGCCCGCGCGCCTCACGGACGGCCGCCGGCGGTGTGCCCTGCCAGCGCACCTCCCCGTCACGGCCGTGCAGCACCAGGAACGGGTCGACGCCGACGAACGAGTACCGACCCCAGCGCTCGCCGTGCTCGGCCGACTCCAGCAGGAAGCTGGGGCCGTCCCCGGCGAGCCGGGCGTGGACCGACAGCGGCGTGTGAAGGTCGGAGAGCACCTCGCGCCAGACCGGCACCACCCCGTACTCGGCGGCGAGACGGACGAACTCGGCACGGGCGGGTCGCACGGTCACTGCGGTTGGCTCCTGGCGGACGGGAGTCGGCGGTGGAAGCAGCTGCGTTCACCGGTGTGGCAGGCGACGCCGTCGCCGCCCTGGTCGACCAGCACGAGGAGCGTGTCACCATCACAGTCGACACGCAGGTCCACGACGCGCTGGGTGTTGCCGGAGGTGGCGCCCTTGTGCCACAACTCGCCGCGCGAGCGGCTGAAGAAGACGGTCTCGCCCAACTCACGGGTGCGCTGCAGCGACGCGGCGTTCATCCAGGCCACCATCAGGACCTCACCGGTGTCGTGCTGCTGCACGACCGCGGGCAGAAGTCCCTGCTCGTCGAAGCGCAGGTCCGCGTCCGAGGCGTCGGGCAGCATGGGCAGTTCCTTGTCGGATCGGCGTCACGGCGCGGGATCGCGGTGGTCGGCGTGACGGGCGTCCGGTTCGGGCGGGACCGTCGAGCCTACCCCCGGGCAACGGGGCACCCCTGTCGGCCTCGCGAAGGACGCCGGTCGTCTAGCGTCTCGGGTAGACGCGAACCACCGCCGGAGGACGACACACGCATGAGCAGCCCGGCCGCCTGGCACCCCGATCCCACGGGCAAGCACGACCACCGCTGGTGGGACGGCACCAACTGGACCGAACACGTGGCCGACGCCGGCGAGGCGAAGGTCGACCACCTCGCTCCCGGCGAGTCGCCCGCGCCGCCGGCCGGCGAGCCGCTCGCACCCGGCGGCGACCAGACCCAGCGCCTGGACACCGGTGGCAGCACCCCCGCGGGTGACGACGCCACGGCCGGCACCGGCGGTGACGAGGGTGCGGGTGGGTTGTCCGGCGGCGGTGCGTGGGAAGGCACCGCGAGCCCCGACCAGGGCCAGTGGCAGCAGCCCGGGGGCGGCACCGGCGCCGCGGGCCAGCCGTCCTGGCAACAGGGCGGGTCCGGCCAGCAGGGCGGGTCCGGCCAGCAGGGCGGCTACGGCCAGCAGGGCGGCTACGGCCAGCAGGGCGGCTACGGCCAGCAGGGCCAGCAGGGCGGCTACGCCCAGCAGGGCGGCGAGCCGGGGCAGTACGGCCAGCAGCCCGCCTGGGAGCAGGGCCAGTACGGCCAGCAGGGCGCCTACGGGCAGCCGGGCCAGTACGGCCAGCAGCCGGCCTGGGAGCAGGGCAACCAGTACGGCTACCAGCAGCAGACCGGCGCCACGGACGGCGTGGCGATCGCCGCGCTGGTCATCGGCATCTTGTCGCTGCTGACGTCGTGGTTCGTGCTCGGCGGCCTCGGCGGCATCATCGCCCTGGTGCTCGGCTTCATCGGCCTCGGTCGGGTGAAGCGCAACCGTTCCAAGGGCCGGGGCATGGCGATCACCGGCATCGTCACCGGCGCGCTGTCCATCGTCGTCGCGATCGTGGTCGTCGCCGTCGGTTTCACGATGTTCGGCGACATCTTCGGCGACGCCCAGCAGCGCTACGAACAGTGCCTGGAGGACAACCCGCGCGAGGTCTGCGACCAGCAGCTCGAGCAGGACCTGCGCGAGCAGTTCGGCGGCTGACGCGTGGACTGTCCGACGTGCGGGGCCGGGATGTCGCCCGACCCCGCGCCGGGCGGTGAGGCCACCAACGGGACCGTCGCCGCGGTGCTCGAGTCCCGACCACGCTGGCGCTGTGTCAACGGACACGACGCCGGGCCGGTGATCGACCACGAGCGGGCTCGCCAGCAGGTCGAGACGGCGGTGCCGGTGGCACGGCGCCGCCGCCTGCGGGGTGGTGACGTCTGCGTCGCCTGCGGCAGCGTCCTGTCGATGCCGGTCCGGCGCACGGTGTGGCCGGTGACGCTGACCGACCCGGCGCGGCGCGCCGCCGTCACGCTCACCTACGACGTCCCGGTCACCCGGTGCCCGTCGTGCGGCAGCAGCCAGGTGCCCACGCGGTCGGCGGACGACCTGCTCGCCGTCGTCGACGAACTCGTGCCCCGCGAGTGACGCGGGAACGACGACACCGCCGGCCGATGGCTTCGGCCGGCGGTGTCGCTTCCCCCAGGGGTCAGCCCAGCTCGGCGATCAGGGCCGCGATGGCGTCGCGGACGTCGTCGGCGTCGGTCGCACCGAGGTCACGCTCGGCGTTGCGCAGCTGCGTGACCGCCTGCTTGGCCTTGCCGCCCTGCGCGAAGTCCTCCGCCCGGTCCAACGAGCGGGTGACCTGCGTCAGGGTGCGCTGGTCGATGCCCTCGCCACGCACGAGCTGGTCGAGGTAGGCCCGGACCAGCACGAAGGTCGCCGGGTGGTCGTAGCGCGCCTGCGTCTGCGGGTTGGTCTGGTCCTCGCGGACCGTCCGAGCCGCGTCGACCTCGTTCTGGGTCAGCTCGTCGCTGCCCGAGAGCTCGAGCACGTCGAACCCACGCGTGATGTCCGTGCCGTAGATCAGTCCGTCGTACCAGTAGGTCGACCAGAAGCCGCCGCGCTGCTGCGCACCCTCCGGGTCGGTCTGGATGGGCCCGCGGTCGAACCATGCGAGCTCCACCGGGTTGGCGGAGTCCGTGAAGTCGAACACCGTCATGCCGCCCTGGTACCAGGCCTGCACCATGATGTCGCGACCCGGCACCGGGATCAGGTTGCCGTTGTGGGCGACACAGATCTCGTTCCACTCCTGGTCGGGCGGGATCTTGTAGTAGCTGCGGAAGACCAGGTCGACCGAGCCGTCGTCACCGCGCTGGATGTCGTAGATGCCGTTGGCACCCCACTCGGGCCGCTCGGCCTCCGTGCAGTAGCCCTGACCGCCGCCGCCCCACTCGTCGGTGAAGACGACCTTGGTGCCGTCGTTGTTGAACGTCGCCGAGTGCCAGTAGGCGAAGTTGCCGTCGGCGGCCGCCGCGACGCGGACCGGGTTGCGCGGGTCCGTGACGTCGATCAGCAGGCCGTTGCCCTCGCAGGCACCGGCGGCCAGGCCGATCTCCGGGTAGACGGTGATGTCGTGGCAGGAGTCCGACACGGGCCGAGGCGACCAGATGCCCCCGCGACGGTGCTCCGGGCCCGAGGGGTGCAGCGGCGTCGGCGGTGCCTGCTGGAGGCCGTCGATCCGGTCGCCCTCGGCCATCAGCCGCGGACCGTCGTCGAGCAGCACGGCGTCCTGCGGGCGCTCGAGCGGTACCTCGACGATGTCGATACGCCAGCGGGCGTCGTTCTCCAGCGGCTCGGCGCCCGAGGCGGCCGTGGCACAGCCGAGCGCCTGCCCGGGTGCGTCACGCCGGACCGACGAGGTCCCCGACACGTAGATGAACGCGCTCTCGCCCGCCGGGTCCGGGACGAGCGTGTGCGTGTGCGAGCCGCGGCACGTCTGCACCGCCGCGACCTGCTGCGGACGGGCCTTGTTGCTGATGTCGAACACGCGGATGCCGGCGAACGGCTCGTTGGTCGCGTTCGCCGAGGTGGTGCAGTCGTCGAAGCTGGTGTTGTAGGTCTGCACCGACACGAACAGCAGGTCGCCCTCGACCGAGACGTCGTGCTGGTTACCGGGGCAGCTGACGGTGGTCACGAGCCGCGGGTTGTCCGGGTTGGCGACGTCGTAGATGTTGAAGCCGCCGTAGTTGCCGACGATCACGTGACCGTCGGTGAACGCCATGTCGGAGTTGGTGCGGTCCGGCGCCTGCTCCGTCCGCGGCGTCGTGGACAGGTGCGCCACGTTCGGCGTCATGGCCGACTCGGCGTCGAAGATGCCCGGCGCGAGCCCGCGGCGCGTCGGCTCGTCCTGCGCCGTGGCGGCCGGCGCGAGCCCCGCCAGCAACGAGGTGGCGGCGAGTGCGACGGCCGCGGTGCGCAACCGCGACCGGCCTCCCTTCGGTGTGTTCATCGAGGAACAGCCTCCCAGATCTACCGGACGGACCCGACTGGCCGGCCCGGTGGTACTAGTACCTTAGACCCGGTACGAAGGGACTACCTCACCTTCCGTGTCTGGGCGTGCGCTGTGTGCGCCGACGCCGACGGGCACCGTCGGGCCTCGACCGCACGGTCGATCCAACGCCGCACCGGTGCGCCCACCGGTTCGACCGTGCGTCAGTTCGCCGACCTCGTGACCGGCTCCGGCATCTCGGGCACCTCCCGGATGGTGACGCCGCGCTGCGCCATGTGGGCCTTGACATCGCGGATGCGCAGCTCGCCGAAGTGGAAGATCGACGCGGCCAGCACCGCAGAGGCGTGGCCCTCGAGGACCCCCTCGGCGAGGTGGTCCGCGGTGCCCGCGCCGCCCGAGGCGATCACCGGCACGTCGACGACGTCCGTGACGGCCCGCAACAACTCGAGGTCGAAGCCCGCCTTGGTGCCGTCCCGGTCCATCGAGGTCAGCAGGATCTCGCCGGCGCCGCGGTCGGCGACCTGCCGGCACCACGCCACCGCATCGGCACCCGTCGGGGTCCGGCCGCCGTGGATGAACAGCTCCCAGCCGGCGTCCGGGTCGTCGGCGACGCGGCGGCGTGCGTCCACCGCGGCCACGACCGACTGTGACCCGACCGCCGCGGCGCACTCGGCCAGCAGGTCCGGGCGCTGGACCGCGGCCGTGTTGAAGGCGATCTTGTCCGCGCCGGCGTGCAGCATCCGGCGGGCGTCGGCGACGCTGCGCATCCCACCGCCGACGGCGAACGGGATGGAGATCTGCTCGGCCACCCGCGCGACGACGTCGACCATGATGTCGCGATCGTCGCTGGAGGCGGTGATGTCGAGGAAGACCAGTTCGTCGGCACCTTCCGCGTCGTACAGTCGCGCGAGTTCGACCGGGTCGCCCGCGTCCCGCAGGTCGACGAAGTTGACGCCCTTCACGACCCGGCCCGCGGTGACGTCGAGGCACGGGACGACCCGCGCCGCCAGCGTGCTGGCGACCGGCGCGGCGGGCACCGTCATGCCGCGCCCTCGCCATCGACCGTCGCCAGCGCCTCCTCGAGGGTGAACGCGCCGCTGTAGAGGGCCTTGCCCACGATCGCCGCGTCGACGCGCGGGTGGCAACCCGCCAGCGTGCGCAGGTCGTCGAGGGTGCTGACCCCGCCGGAGGCGGTCACGTGGGCGTCGGTGGCGTCCGCGACGCGGGTCAGCATCTCCACGTTCGGGCCCTGGAGCATCCCGTCCCTGGCGACGTCGGTGTAGACGAACCGGGGCACGCCCATCTCCGTGAACCGCTCCAGCGCGGCGAACAGGTCGCCGGCCTCCTCGGTCCAGCCGCGGGCCTGCAGGACGGTGCCACGCGCGTCCAGCCCGACCGCGATGCGCGGCCCGACCCGGTCGAGCACCTCCGCGACGAACGCCGGCCGCGACAGCGCCATCGTGCCGATGACGACACGCTCGGCGCCATAGCCGAGCGATGCCTCGACGTCCGCGAGGGTGCGCACACCACCGGAGGCCTGCACGCGACAGCCGGTGGCCTCGACGATGCCCTCGATGAGGTGCCGGTTGCGGGGCTCCCCGGTGAAGGCGGCGTCGAGATCCACGACGTGCAGCCAGCCCGTGCCGGCATCGGCGAAACGGCGCGCCGCGGCGACCGGGTCGGCGTCGTAGACGGTCTCCTCGTCGGCCCGCCCCTGGGTGAGGCGAACGGCACGGCCGTCCTTGATGTCCACGGCCGGATACAGGGTCAGCACGGTGTTCTCACGCTCCTGGTCGGTGAGGGAACGGTCGCACGCGGCGGAGGCCGCGTCGTACCGTCGCCGGGTCCGGTGCGGCCGGTGGTCAGGCCGCCAGTGTGGCGACCCAGTTCGCCAGCAGGCGCCGGCCGATCTCGCCGGACTTCTCCGGATGGAACTGGGTCCCGACGACGCTGCTCTGGCGCACGAGACTCGGGAAGTCGACGCCACCGTACGCGGTGCGTCCCACGACCGGCGTCTCGTCGGTCGGGACGGCGTAGTAGGAGTGGACGTAGTAGACCCGCTCCCCCGCCACGCCGCGCAACAACGGGTCGTCGTCGTGGCCGTCGGCAGCGTGCAGCACGTCCCAGCCCATGTGGGGCACGACCGCGCCGGTCGGGAACCGCTCGACCCGTCCGGCCAGCAGCCCGAGGCCGGGCTCGTCGCCCTCGTCCGAGGACTCGTAGAGCAGTTGCATGCCGACGCAGATGCCGAAGACCGGCTTCTGCGCGGCGATCCAGTCCTCCAGCAGGCCGTGCAGGCCGCTCCGGCGCAGCGAGGCCAGGCAGGCGCCGAAGTGGCCGACGCCGGGCACCACCAGCCCGTCGGCCTCGGCCGCTGCGTCCGGGTCCGAGGTGATGAACGGGTCGGCCCCGGCCGCCTCGAAACCGTGCTTGGCCGACCGCACGTTGCCGGCGTCGTAGTCCAGCACCGCGATCTTGTGGCGCCGTGCGTGCTCGCTGCGCTCCGCGCCACCGGCGACCCTGGAGCGCAGTGCGCCGTCGGTCACTGGAGGACGCCCTTCGTGGATGGCACGGTGCCGGCGCTGGTCACCGCCACCGCCCGGCGCAGCGCGACGGCGACCGCCTTGAACACCGACTCGTAGACGTGGTGGGTGTTCTCGCCCGACACGTTGTGCACGTGCAGGGTGATGCGGGCGTTGGCCACCACCGCCTCGAAGAAGTGCTTGAGCAGGTGGGCCTCCATCGTGCCGATGAACGGCACCGGCGGGGTCACGTCCCACACCAGGAACGGGCGGCCCGACAGGTCCAGCGCGACCCGGGTGAGCGCCTCGTCGATCGGCACCTGCGAGTCACCGAACCGTTCGACGCCCGCCCGGTCGCCCCAGGCCTCGGCGAGCGCCTGACCGAGCGCGATGCCGACGTCCTCGACGGTGTGGTGCTCGTCGATCTGCAGGTCACCCTGGGCCCGGACGGTGAGGTCGAGCCGGCCGTGACGCCCGAGCTGGTCGAGCATGTGGTCGAAGAACGGCACGCCCGTGTCCACCTCGACGGTGCCGGTGCCGTCGAGATCGACCTCGACCTCGATCTTGGTCTCCTTGGTGTCGCGGGTGACGCGACCGACACGGCTGCTCACGGGAGGGCTCCTTCGGGAAACGGGTGACGGCGGCAGGTGGACGTCGGGGCGGATCGAGGAACTTCGTCAGGCCAGGCTGGCGTGCAGGGCGGCGAGGAAGGCGTCGTTCTCCACCGGCGTGCCGATGGTGGCGCGCAGGCAACCGGCCAGACGCGGCTTCGTCGAGAAGTCGCGCACCAGGACGCCGTGGTCGAGCAGCCGCGAGAACAGGTCCGGCACCGCGGTGCGGAACAGGACGAAGTTCGCGGCCGACGGCCACACCTCGACCCCGTCCAGCGCCTGCAGCGCGGCGGCGACGCGGTCACGTTCGTCGGCGACCCGTCGGCGGTGCTCGAGGAACACCTCCTCGTGCTCGAGTGCCACCAGCCCGGCCGCCTGCTTGACGGCGTCGAGGTGGTAGGGCAGCCGGACCTTCTGCACGTCCTGCACGACCCAGGGCTGTGCGACGAGGTAGCCGAGGCGCAGCCCCGCCAGCCGGAAGGCCTTCGAGAAGGTGCGCACCACGACCAGGCGCGGCAGCCCGGCCAGCGACGGCAGCGCCGAGGCGTCCGCCGGGCCGAACTCCACGTAGGCCTCGTCGACGACGACCAGCGCACGCGTGGTGTCGTGCAGTCGGCGCAGGACGTCGCGCGCGACCGGCGTACCGACGGGGTTGTTCGGGCTGGGGACCAGCACGAGGTCGGGGTGCGCGGCCGTGATGGCGTCGGCCACCTCGGCGGTGAGCTGGAAGTCGTCGTCGAGGTCGACCTCGACCGCTGGCGTCAGCGCGGTGCGACACAGCTCGGGGTACATGGAGTAGCCGGGCCGGACGTGCACGGCGCGGCGCCCCGGCCCGCCGTAGGCCTGCAGCAGCTGCAACAGCACCTCGTTGGAGCCGTTCGCGGCCCAGACCTGCTCCGCGGATACACCGTGGCGCGTGCCGAGCGCCGTGCGCAACGCGCGGTGGGGCCGGTCCGGATAGCGGTTGAGCTCCAGCGACTGGATCCGCTGCGCGAGGGCCGGCAGGAACGCCGCCGGCGGCGGCTCGGCCGTCTCGTTGGTGTTCAGACGCACCGGCACGTCGAGCTGCGGGGCGCCGTAGGGCTCGACGTCCGCGAGTTCGGGGCGCACCGGCAGCCGGTCGGCGGCCGTGCGCTGCGGCGATCCGGTCGTCATCCGGCGTCGCCGTCCGCGAGCGGCGCCTCGAAGCGGACGTCGACGGCCCGCGCGTGGGCCGGCAGGTCCTCGCTGTGCGCAAGCGCGTCGACCGCGTCGGCGAAGTCGCGCAACTGCTGCTCGGTGTACTCCACGTAGTTGACCGGCACCAGGAACGACGAGGTGGACAGCCCGCCCGTGAACCGGGCCGTGCCCGACGTCGGCAGCGTGTGGTTGGGGCCGGCGCCGTAGTCGCCGACCGACACCGGCGTCCAGGGACCGACGAAGGTGGTGCCGGCGTAGCGCACGCGCTCGGCGACCTTACCGGCGTCGGCGGTGTGGACCTCGAGGTGCTCGGCGGCGAACGCCTCCGCCACCTCCACGGCGTGGTCGAGGTCGTCCACCACGGCCACGGTCCCCTGGTTGCGCAGGGCGGTCTCGATGCGCTGGGCGTGCCGGGCGCGCGGGACCTCGCGCTCCAGCGCGGCCTCCACCGGGTCGACCAGCCCGGGTTCGGTCGTGATCAGCAGGGCGACGACCAACTCGTCGTGCTCGGCCTGTCCGACGAGGTCGGCGGCGACGAGGCGCGGGTCGGCCGTGTCGTCGGCGATGATCGCCACCTCGGTCGGCCCGGCGTAGCCGTCGATGCCGACGAGGCCCTGCGCGGCCAACTGCTGCTTGGCGAGGGACACGTAGAGGTTGCCCGGACCGACCACCATGTCGCAGTGCGGCACCGACTCGGTGCCGTGGGCCATGGCGGCGATCGCCTGAGCGCCCCCGACCCGCACGACCCGGTCGACGCCGAGCAGCGCGGCCGTGGCGAGGACGGTGCGGTTGGGCCAGCCGTCGCGCTCACCGGTGGTGATGTCGTCGAAGCCGGTGCCCGTCGGTGGGGTGCACAGCACGATCTCGTCCACGCCGGCGACCTGCGCCGGCACGACCGTCATGATCACGGTCGACGGGTAGGCGGCCTTGCCGCCGGGCACGTAGACGCCGGCCCGGGACACCGGGCGGTGCCAGACACCCATGCGCACGCCGTCGAGGCGGTCCTCCCAATCCTGCGGCCGGCAGCGCTCGTGGTACCAGCGGACCTGGGCGATGGAGCGCTCGAGCGCCGCACGCAGGCGCGGGTCGAGCCGCTCGAGGGATTCCTGCAGGACCTCGCGGGGGACGACCAGCTCGTCGACCTGCTGCCGGTCGAATCGGGCCGTCAGTTCGCGCAGCGCGGTGTCGCCGTGGTCCCGGACCGCATGCAGGGTCGCGTCGACGCCCTCGCGGGCGGCGGCGAGGTCGGTGCGGGGGCGGGGCAGCCGGTCACGGGGATCGGACCGGTCGCCACGCAGGTCGAGGACCGTGAGCCTGGACATGCGGCTGCACCTTGCGGCGGGGACCACCGGAGCGTACCCACGCGCGCTGCACGCCCGGTCGCCCCCGCGGACCGAGGTCCCGGGGATCCGCCATCGGCGGCGTCAGTTGCCGATGATGCCGCCGCCGACGAGCGCGTAGACGAGCAGACCGAGGACCAGGGCGCCGACGATGATCCACATCGTGCCCTTGGAGGCGGTCCCCGACCGCTGCGCCTCGGGGTGCATACCCGGACGGCGGCTGGCGTCCTCACGGTGCTCGGGACGGTCGACGGGCGCGTTGCTGCGGCCGTCCTCGGGTTCGTTCTGGTGCGGGATGGCCATCTCGGACTCCGACGGTTCGCGTACGGGCGACCAGCCTTGCGCGTCCCGCCTCCCCGTGGTCGTGCCCTCCGTCCGTCGTCGGGACGGGGTCGTGGCCGGATCCGAACCAACGGCCGTGACCGCCGGTGGGTGCCGGCGGCCACCGGGTGGTGCGCGTTCGCGGCAGCCGGCGGCGGGCCCGGCGACGCGACGCCGGTCAGGCCACGGACACGATCGTGGTCCCGGAGGACACCAGGTCGTACAGCTCGATCACGTCGGCGTTGTACATCCGCACGCAGCCGTTGGAGGAGGCGCTGCCGACCGAGGCTTCGTTGGGCGTGCCGTGGAACCGGATCAGCGTGTCCCGACCCTGCTTGGTGTTCCAGTTCAGGGCCCGCGGGCCGAGGGGGTTGTCCGGGCCCGGGCCGATGCTGGCCGGCATGTCACGGCCCCAACGGTCCGGCGCCGGGTTCACCCAGGTGGGCTCGAAGCGCTTCGCGCCGATCACGAACGTGCCCGTCGGCGTCGGGCTGTTGTTCGTGCCGACGGCGACCGGCCAGCTGCGCTGCCGCTCGGCACCTCGGTACAGGTGCAGCTCGCGGGCGGACTGGTCGAGCAGCAGCACCGTCCCGAACGAGTCCGCGGTCACGCTCGGGCGGGTCGTGACGAGTTCGAGGGAGACCTCGTCCGTGTCCCCGCGCAGCGCCGCGGCCAGCCGTTCGCGGGCCTGGCTGCGGTCGACGGCGATGCCGGTGCGCTCGGGGACCACCGTGAACTCACCGTTCGCGAACGTGATCTCCGCGTCGCGGCCCGCGACCTCCTTGCCGGCCGCGAGCGAGTCGACGACGGCGGTGAGCGAGCCGTCGGGGAACGCGAGCTCGACGCCGTCGACGGTCACGTCGCCGGAGCCGGCGGCCCGCTCGAGTGCCGCGGCCAGCACGGCCTCGGCGTCGTTGGTGGCACCCACGTCCCGCGGCGTCAGCCGCTGCGTGACGTCCTCGAGGCCGACCGTGACGGTGTGGTCGTAGGCGTCGCGGACAGCGGCCTCGACCGCGTCCGCGACCTCGCGGACGAGCTCGGTGCGGACCCTCGGCGCCACCTCGGTGACCGGGAGCTCGACCGTGTCGGCGTCCGCGGTCAGCAACTCGCGCACGGCGTCGGCGGCTGCGTCGTGGTCGACCGCGCGACCGATCACCTCGTCGGCGACGACGACGTGGTCGCCGGCCCAGGTCGCGTCGGCGTCCACGGGTGCACGATCCACGTCGGTCGCGATGCCGGCCACGAAGGCGTCGATGCCCTCGTCGGGCACCTCGACGCCGACCTCGGCCGAGACGTCGGCGGTGCCGTTGGCCCAGCGCATGCGGGCCAGGTCACCGAAGCCGGCGGACTCCGTGTGGTCGAGGGCGGCGGCCACGGCGGCGGCGACGTCGGCCGTGCCACCCAGCTCCCGGGCGGTCGTCGTCCAGCGGTCCTGACCGTGGGTGACGACCAGGTCCCGGTCGAGGCGCTGCGCGAGGTGCGCCTGGACCGCCTCGACGGCTTCGTCCTCGGTGCTGCCGCCGACGTCCACGGTCGCGACCGTCGTCCCTGGTAGCAACCGGCCCTCGGTGCGCAACTGGTCGCCCCAGGCGACGGTCGCGGCACTCATCGCCGCGGCCACCGCGAGCAGCACCACCAGCAGGCCGCTGAGCACCAGCGCGCGTGCGCCCGGTCGTGACCTCGCGTGGTCCGTGTCCGTGGTCATCCCCATGCCCCCGTCGATCTGATCTCTTTCAACGCATACCAAACAGCATGCGCTGGCTCCGAGGATAACCCGGTCGTGCGACCATGCATCGGACGCGCGTTGCGGCCACCGGACGCAGTCCGATGCAACCTCGCGGCGGTCTCATGCGTCCGCCGTCAGGTCAGCGCGGGCTCGCGGTCCTTGGCCCGCCGCCACCTCGGCTCCTCGTCGTCGCCGCCGAAGGTCCGGTCGCCCGCGTCGTCGTCGACGCTCTGCGGGCCGAACGCCGCCTTGATCTCGCCGAAGAGTCCCGAGTGGCGCTCGACGCGCAGGTCGTCGCCCAGCCGGTAGGTACGCGACGCGCCGTCGAGCGCCTCCACCTGCAGGTGCACCGGCACCGGGCCCTGGTGGTGCACGAGGATGTCCTTGAGCCGGCGCACGGCATCCGCGGTGCACTGCTGGGCGGCGAAGCGCACCACGATCGGTGAGCCCAGCGCCTCCGACAGATCCGGCGCCGACACCCGGTTGGCCTGCAACTTGATCGCCTCGTCGCGAACCTCGAGGCGACCGGTGACCACCAGCACCGCGTCCTCGACCAGGACCTCGTGGGCCGCCCGGTAGGTGTTGGGCCAGAACACCACCTCGACGTTGCCCGTGAGGTCCTCGAGCGTGGCCACCAGGTAGGTGTCACCCTTCTTGGTGAACTTCTTGGTGAGGCCGGTCAGCACACCTCCGACCGTGACGTTGTCGTTGTCCTTGCGCTCGCGCAGACCGGCGCAACTGGTGTCGATGTGGCGCTCGAGCACCCGCTCGGTCCCGAACAACGGATGGTCGGAGACGTACAGGCCGAGCATCTCGCGCTCGAACTTCAGCAGCTGGGACTTGTCGAACTCGTCGGTGGGGATCTCCGGCGCGTCGTCGAGGTCGACCGTGTCGCCGCCGTTGTCGTCGCCGAACAGCGACATGAAGCCGGCGGCCTCGTCCTTCTTCGCCTTCTGGGCGGTGTCGACCATCAGCTCGTAGACGGCGAGCAGCCCCTTGCGGCTGTGGCCGAGCGACGAGAACGCCCCCGCCAGGACGAGGTTCTCCAGGGTGCGCTTGTTGAGCACGCTCGCGTCGACCTTGGCGCAGAAGTCGGCGAAGTCGACGAAGCGGCCCTTCTCCGTACGGGCCCGCACGATCTGCTCGACGATGCCCTCACCGACCCCGCGCACGGCCGACAGCCCGAACAGGATCTGGTCGTCGCGAGGGGTGAAGTCGCTGCCCGACTCGTTGATGTCCGGCGGGAGCACGGGGATGCCCATGCGCCGGCACTCGTTGAGGTAGAGCGGCTTGTTGTCCTTGTGGTTCTTCACGCTGGTCAGCAGCGCCGCCATGTACTCGACCGGGTAGTGCGCCTTGAGCCAGGCGGTCTGGTAGCTGACGACGCCGTAGGCGACCGTGTGCGACTTGTTGAACCCGTACTCGGCGAACTTCTCGATGAGGCCCCACAGGGACGTCATCAGTTGCTTGTCGTAGCCGTTGTCGACGCCACCGCTGATGAACTGGTCCTTGAAGGACTCCATCAGGTCGCGCTTCTTCTTGCCGACCGCCTTGCGCAGCCCGTCGGCGTCCGACATCGTGAAGCCCGCCAGATCGGTGGCGATCTTCATGACCTGCTCTTGGTAGACGATCACGCCGTAGCTCTCGCCCAGCACGGGCTCGAGGTCCGGGTGGGCGTACGAGACGCCCTCCAGCCCGTTCTTGCGGTTGGCGTAGGCGACGTGCATGTCCATGGACAGTGGGCCCGGGCGGTACAGCGCCAGCAGGGCCGAGATGTCCTCGAAGCGGGTCGGCTTGAGCTTTCGGACCAGGGCCTGCATGCCGGTGGAGTCCAACTGGAACACCCCGAGGGTGAACCCGGTGGACAGCATCTCGTAGGCCTTGGGGTCGTCCATGTCCCCGAGCAGTTCCGGGTCGTCGAGATCGACCTCGACCCCCCGGTTGGCCTTGATGTGCCGTTCGGCGTCCGAGATGACGGTGAGGTTGCGCAGGCCGAGGAAGTCCATCTTCAGCAGACCGATGGCCTCGGCCGCGCCCATCTCGTACTGGGTGACGATCTCGCCGTTGTCGGTCTTCAGCAGCGGCACGACCTCGTCCAGCGGCGAGGCGCCGATGATGACCGCGGCCGCGTGGATGCCGTGCTGGCGCTTCAGTCCCTCGAGTTTCTCCGCCGTCTCCAGCACCTTGCGGTAGGTGGGGTCGTTGCGCGACTCGCGCAACTCGGAGGACTTCTCGTAGGCCTCGACGAGCGGCGCCTCCTTGCCCTGCACCGGCGGCGGCATCATCTTGCACAGCGTGTCGCCGACGCTGAACGGCTCGTCGAGCACGCGGGCGGCGTCGCGGATGGCCGACTTGGCCTTGATGGTGCCGAAGGTGACGACCTGCGCGACGTGGTCGTCGCCGTAGCGCGAGGCGGCGTAGCGGATCATCTCGCCGCGGCGGCGGTCGTCGAAGTCGATGTCGATGTCCGGCATCTGGATGCGTGCCGGGTTGAGGAAGCGCTCGAAGATCAGCCCGTACTTGATCGGGTCGACGCGCGTGATGTCGGTGCAGAAGGCCACCACCGACCCGCCGGCCGAGCCGCGCCCGGGCCCGACCCGGATCCCGGCGCTGCGGGCGTACTCGCACAGGTCGGCGACGATCAGGAAGTAGGCCGGGAAGCCCATGTTCTCGATGACGCCGAGCTCGTACTCGATGCGCTGGGCGACCGCGTCCGGGACCGGGTCGCCGTAGCGCTCCTTCGCGCCCTCCCAGACCTTGTGGCGCAGGAACTCGGCCTCGGTCATGCCGGGTGGGCACGGGAACGCCGGCAGCAGGTCGAGGTCGAACTCGATCTTCGCGTCGCACATCTCCGCGATGTCGAGCGTGGCGTCGAGCGCGTCGCGGTACTGGTGGAACTCCTCGCGCATCTCACGGGCGGTCTTCACGTAGAACTGGTCGCCCGAGAACTTGAACCGGTCCGTGTCGGAGAGTTTCGAGCCGGTCTGGATGCACAGCAGGACGTCGTGTGCCTCGGCGTCCTCGGCGTTGGTGTAGTGCGAGTCGTTGGTGATGACGGTGCGCAGGCCGAGCTGCTTGGCCAGCTCCTCCAGGACCGGCCAGGTCGTCTTCTGCTCCGGGATGTCGTGGTCCTGGAGCTCGACGAAGAACCGCTCGGCGGTGTAGATGTCCTTGAAGTCGCTCAGGGCCTGGCGCGCCTTCTCCTCGTCGCCGGCGAGCAGGGCCTGGTTCACCTCGGAGCCGAGGCACCCCGACAGGACGACGATGCCTTCGCTGTGGGCCGCCAGCAGTTCCTTGTCGACGCGCGGCTTGTACCAGTAGCCGTCGAGGTAGGCCTTGGTGGACAGCTTGACGAGGTTCTTGTAGCCGGTGTCGTCGGCCGCCAAGGTCGTCAGATGGAAGTAGCGCTGCCGGCCGTCGGAGCCGCCGAGGCGCTGCTCGTTGCGCGACCCGATCGCCTGGTAGAGCTCGGAGCCGAGGATCGGCTTGACGCCCTTGGCCGTGCCCTGCCGGTAGAAGTCGGCGAGGCCGAACAGCACGCCGTGGTCGGTGATGGCGACGCCCGGCTGCCCGTCCTGGGCGACCTTGTCGAACAGCTGGCCGACACGCGAGGCGCCGTCGAGCATCGAGTACTCGGTGTGGACGTGCAGGTGGACGAAGCTGTCGCGGTCGCCACTGCCCACTGCCGTCCACTCCCCTGCCCCACCACGGGGCACCGCATGCTCGTCGCTCGACCACATCCGGCCGGACCCCACCCGACCATGGCGGTGGGCAGCGTCGGCGCAGGCGGGAGTCCTCGGGGAAGGACCGCCGGGTCGACGCGCCGACGGTGCCAGAACCACACGCCTGTGGTTCGTCACGCTACCAGCCGCGGCCGCAGGCGCCCGGCAGCGCCTGCCACCCCCGCGCCAGGCGCGCAGCCGCCGCTCGGCCCCGCGCACCGCGGCCGAGGGTCTTGGTGCTCGCGCCTAGGGAAGGGTCAGGATCTGCGGGCCGTCGTCGGTGATGGCGATGGTGTGCTCCGCGTGCGAAGCACGGCTGCCATCGACCGTGCGGATCGTCCACCCGTCGTCGTCGATCCGGTAGTCGTCACGACCGCCGGCCATGAACATCGGCTCGATCGCGATGACGAGCCCGGGGCGTAGGCGCAGGCCGCGGCCGGGCTGGCCCTCGTTTGGCACCGACGGCTCCTCGTGCATGGCGCGGCCGACGCCGTGCCCGCCCCAGCCCTGTGGGATGCCGTAGCCGTGGCCACGACCGATCGCGCCGATCGCGGCGCCGATGTCGCCGAGCCGCGCCCCCGGCGCCGCGGCCGCGATGCCGGCGGCCAGGGCGTCCTCGGCCGCCTGGCGCAGGTGCTCGTCCTCGGGCCGCACGGTGCCGACCGAGAACGTCACGGCGGCATCGCCGACCCAGCCGTCGAGGATGGCGCCGAAGTCGATGCTGAGCAGGTCGCCGTCCTTGAGCGGATCGTCGTTGGGGATGCCGTGGACGATGACGTCGTTCTTCGACGCGCAGATGACCCCGGGGAACGGCGTGGGTGCGAAGTGCGGGTGGTAGTCGAGGAACGCCGAGGTGGCTCCGTGCTCGCGCAGGACGTCGCGCGCGACCTCGTCGAGGTCGCGCAGCGTCACACCCACGTCCGCGGCGGCGCGCATCGCCCGGTGCGCGAGCGCGACGACGCGTCCGGCCTCGCGCAGCCCGGCGATGTCCTTGCGCGACTTGCGGATGATCACGATGGTCCTTCCTCGGCGTCGGCGGTGTCGGTGGCGTCGGTGACGGCCGTGGCGCCAGCGGCTCCGTGGTCGATCGCCTCCCACCAGCCGGTCGGGATCCGCAGTCCCAGCCGGTCGCGAAGCGCCGCCAGGTCGTCGGGCAGCGGTTCGTCGACGGCCACCTCGACGCCCGTGATCGGGTGCACGAAGGCCAGCCGGCCGGCGTGGAGGGCGATGCGGGACACACCGAGCCGCTCGGCCAGTGTCGCGGACCCACGATACGTGGTGTCGGCCAGGATGGGATGGCCGAGGGCCGCGAGGTGCACACGGATCTGGTGCGTACGGCCGGTCTCGAGCGCGCAGGCCAGCGCGGCGACGTGCTGGCCGGAGCCGCCGGCCGCGACGTCGTCGAGGACGACGTAGCGCGTGACCGCCGGCTTGCCGTCCGCGCGTACCGCGAACCGGGTGCGGTCGCCGGGCGCGCGGGCCAGCGGTGCCTCGACTCGACCCCGGCGGTTGGGAGGCACGCCCTGCACGACGGCGAGGTAGCGCCGCGCCACCTGCCGTCGCTTCAGGGCCGACACCAGCCCGGCGTGGGCGGCGTCGGTCTTGGCGACCACCAGCAGACCCGAGGTGTCACGGTCGAGCCGATGGACGATCCCGGGCCGTTCGTCACCGCCGACCGCCGCCAGGGGCACGCCGGCGCCGCGCAGGGCGTCGACCAGCGTCCCGTGCGGCCGTCCGTGCCCCGGGTGCACGACCATGCCGGCCGGCTTGGCGACGACCAGCAGGTGCGCGTCCTGGTAACGGACCGGCGGCAGCGGCGGAGGTGCGGGTGGCGCCGCGGCCGGCGCGGCCGCGCGCACCTCGACGGTCTGCCCCGCGCGCACCCGCTGCTGCTTGCCGGCCGGGCGACCGGCGAGCGTGACGTCGCCGGCCGCCAGGCGCGCCGCCGCCCGCGACCGTGACACGTCGAGCAGGCCGGCGACCACCACGTCCAGGCGCTGGCCGTCCTGCTCGTCGGGCACGACGAACCGGCTCACGGCGTCTCCGGCGCCCCGGCGCGCTGCGGGCGACCGTCTGCGACCCCGGATGACCCGGGCGAGTCGCGCTCGACGGCCGCGTCGGCGTCGTCGACGCCTGGCGCGGTGTCGACGGCCTCGTCGCCACGTGCGCTGCGCTCTTCACGCCACAGGGCGAGCGTGAGCAGCACGAAGCCGACCGTGATGGCGGAGTCGGCGACGTTGAAGCGCGGGAAGGTGCCCCAGGCGACGAAGTCGACGACGTCGCCCTGGAAGAACCCGCTGACCTCCCCGACGACGTTGGGTCGCACCAGGCGGTCGATGGCGTTGCCCAGCGCTCCCGCCAGTAGCAGTCCGTAGGCCGCCGCCTGCAGCAGGGAGGTGGTCCGCGGCAGTGCCCGCGCGACGATCCAGGTCACCAGGACCGTCACGATCAGGAACAGCCACGCCGGCGCCGGGATGCCGAACGCCGCGCCCGGGTTGTAGACCAGTTGCCAGCCGATCCGTTCACCGAGGAACGGGACGAACTCGCCGAGCTCCAGCAGCGCCTCGGCCAGTTCCTTGGTGGCCTGGTCGAGCACCACGACGGCGGCGGTGACGAGGACGCCGACCTGCACCGCGAGCCGGGACGCCGCCCGCGGGGCGCCCGCGGCGGGGTCCACGTCGTTCAACGACCAGTCTCGTCCCGGCGCTTGCAGTCCATGCACAGCGTCGCATACGGCAGGGCCTCGAGGCGCGCCTGTTCGATCGGGTTGCCGCAACGCTCGCAGGTGCCGTAGTTGCCGGCGTCCATGCGGCGCAGCGCCTCGTCGATCTGTGCGAGCAGCCGGCGGGCGTGGTTGGACAGCGACTGCGCGGTCTCGCGCTCGAAGCTGGCCGAGCCCGCGTCGGCCGGGTCGTCGTCGAAGCCGCCCTCGCGCCAGTTGTTGACGTCCGCCTCGGCGTCGAGGTCCTCGACCTGGCTGAGCAGCGTCGCACGCTCGTCCAGCAGCTCCTGCCGGAGGCTGGCGAGCTGCGTCTTCGTGAGCGTCTTGTTGCGTGCCATGGCGGCGGACGGTACCAGACCGGATGCGCACCACCGCCCGCTCGGGACGGCCGCGCGCCGTGCGCCAACGGCCCGTCCGACCTCACGCGGCGCCCCGTACCTCCCCATCCTCGACGGACCCCTCGGAGCCCTCTGGGGCACGCGCCGGTCCGGCCTGTGCGAGCAGCTCGAAGGCGTCA
The DNA here is from genome assembly GCF_041821065.1 of Egicoccus sp. AB-alg2. Lineage (NCBI taxonomy): Bacteria > Bacillati > Actinomycetota > Nitriliruptoria > Egicoccales > Egicoccaceae > Egicoccus > Egicoccus sp. AB-alg2. The sequence goes on from NZ_JBGUAX010000001.1 coordinate 377,116, forward strand.
CGGACCCCCGCCTCGTAGGCGGAGGGGTCCTCGTACAGGAACGCTCGGCGCAGGGCGATCTCCAGCAGGTTCTGCATCGTCTCCGGCTCCCCGTTCGCGTCGTGTCGGCACCGCCGACCCCTGCGGCGCGGGCGGCGATCGGCGGGAACGCTACGCCCGGGCCGTTACCGCGAGGTTTCCCCGCCGTGAAACGTCGATGCGTATGCTGGGCGTGCAACATCCACGCTGTGACGCGGACGCGGCGGCGGGGCCACACGCGCGAGAAGCGAGCCGGGACGGTGGAAGCCGGTGGCGCGTGCCCGACGTCATCACCGCCGAGCGGCCGGCACGAAGCCCGGGACCTCCTGGGTGCGTAGGGCCGGACGGATCCCGCACGACACGCGGGCCGGCCGGGACGTCGAATCCCGGCGGGAGCCAACGAAGTGGGCAGGGACCGCCGCCGGCGGCCCGGCCAACGAGGGTGGTACCGCGGCGCCACGGCGTCGTCCCTCGGGCAGCAGCACCGCCGCGACGCGGACCCGACCGCCCGAGGACGCCATGACCACCTGGCCCACCGTCGCCCCGCAGCCCGACCTGCCCCGGCTCGAGGAGGAGGTCCTCGAGCGCTGGCGCGAGCTTGACGTGTTCGCCCGCAGCCTGCGCCAGCGGGCCGACCAACCCGTCTGGACCTTCTACGAGGGCCCGCCGACCGCCAACGGCCGACCCGGCACCCACCACGTCGAGGCCCGCACCTTCAAGGACATCTTCCCGCGCTACCGGACCATGAAGGGCCACTTCGTCCGGCGCAAGGGCGGCTGGGACTGCCACGGCCTGCCCGTCGAGCTGGAGGTGGAGAAGGAGCTCGGGCTCAACTCCAAGGCCGACATCGAGGCCTACGGCATCGAGAAGTTCAACGCCCGCTGCCGCGAGTCGGTGCTGCGCTACGTCGACGTCTGGGAGCGGCTGACCGAGCGCATCGGGTTCTGGATCGACACCGACGACCCGTACCGCACGATGGACGCCACCTACGTCGACTCGTTGTGGTGGGGGTTGAAGGAACTGTGGGACCGCGACCTCATCTTCGAGGACTACCGGGTCGCGCCCTACTGCGGCCGTTGCGGGACCGCGCTGTCGGACGCCGAGGTCGCGCAGGGCTACGAGACGGTCGAGGACCCCAGCGTCTACGTGCGCTTCCCGCTGCTCGACGGCCCACTCGCGCAGGAGGGCGCTGCGCTGGTCGTGTGGACGACCACCCCGTGGACGCTGGTGTCCAACACGGCCTGTGCCGTCGGTGCCGACGTGCGCTACCAACTGGTCCGGCAGGGCGGCGACCTGCTCGTGCTGGCGGCCGACCTCGCCGACGCGGTGCTCGGTGAGGGCGCCTACGAGGTGGTCCGCGACGTGGCGGTCGACGAACTCGTCGGCTCCCACTACGAGGCGCCCTTCACGGTCGTGACGCCGGGCGCGACCGAGACGGGGGACCCGGCTGGCGGGGGGCAACGAGGGAGCGCAGCGACCGAGACGGGGGACCCGGCTGGCGGGGGGCAACGAGGGAGCGCAGCGACCGAGACGGGGGACCCGGCTGGCGGGGGGCAACGAGGGAGCGCAGCGACCGAGACGGGGGACCCGCCACAGGACTGGCGCTACGTCGTGACGGCGGACTTCGTCACGACGACCGACGGATCGGGCATCGTGCACCTCGCGCCGGCGTTTGGTGCGGACGACATGGAGGTCGGGCGCGCCAACGGGCTGCCCGTGCTGAACCCGGTCGACCGCGAGGGCAAGTTCACCGTGGGACCGTGGGCCGGCACGTTCGTCAAGGACGCCGACCCGGCCATCATCGAGGACCTGCAGGCGTCCGGGCGGCTGCTGCGGGCCGACCGGTACACGCACACCTACCCGCACTGCTGGCGGTGCAAGCGGCCGCTCATCTACTACGCCAAGCCGTCCTGGTACATCCGGACGACCGCGGTCCGCGACCGGTTGCTGGAGAACAACGCCGGCATCGACTGGCACCCCGAGCACATCCGTGACGGGCGGTTCGGCAACTGGCTGGAGAACAACGTCGACTGGGCGCTGTCACGTGACCGGTACTGGGGGACGCCGCTGCCGTTCTGGCGCTGCGCCAGCGGGCACGTCACCGTCGTCGGCTCCCGCGCGGAGCTGTCCGAGCTCACCGGCCAGGACCACTCGGCGCTCGACCCGCACCGGCCCTACGTCGACGAGGTGAAGCTCGACTGCGCGACGTGCGGCGCCACGGCGACCCGCGTGCCGGACGTCGCCGATGCCTGGTTCGACTCGGGTGCGATGCCCTACGCCCAGTGGGGCTATCCGCATCAGGGCCACGAGGAGTTCGGACGCCACTTCCCCGCCGACTACATCTGCGAGGCGATCGACCAGACCCGTGGCTGGTTCTACACGCTGCTGGCGGAGTCGACGCTGCTGTTCGACGGCCGCTCCTACGAGACCGTGCTGTGCCTCGGCCACATCGTGGACGAGGACGGCCGCAAGATGTCCAAGTCGGCCGGCAACATCCTGGACCCGTGGGAGCTGATCGGCCGGCACGGGGCCGATCCGCTGCGCTGGCTCATGCTCGCCGAGGGCAACCCGTGGGTGTCGCGGCGGGTGGGCCACCAGCTGCTCGAGGAGATCGTCCGCCGCTTCCTGCTGACGATCTGGAACACGCACGTGTTCTTCACGACCTACGCGGCGATCGACGGGTTCGCGCTGTCGGCGCCCGCACCGGCCGTCGCCGATCGACCGGCGTCGGACCGCTGGGTCCTGGCCGAGCTCGCGGACGTCGTGACGGTCGTGGATGCCGCGATGGACCGCTACGACGTGTCGACGGCGACCCGCCGGCTGGAGCGCTTCGTCGACGACCTGTCGAACTGGTACGTGCGCCGCAACCGGCGCCGTTTCTGGAAGGCGGCGTCCGACGACCCGGCCGACAAGGCCGCCGCCTACCACACGCTGCACACGTGCCTGACCACGCTCGCGCAGCTGATGGCGCCGTTCACGCCGTTCTTCGCCGAGCGGTTGTGGCAGGACCTGGTCGTCTCCCAGGACACGGACGCGCAGCCGTCGGTGCACCTGACCGACTTCCCGGTGGCGGACCCGGCCTGGGTCGACGACGAGCTGCGCGCGGCCATGGGCACGGCCCGCCGGGTCGTCGAGCTGGGGCGCCAGGCACGCACGACCTCGGCCGTGAAGGTGCGCCAGCCGCTGGCCCGGGCCCTCGTGACCGTCCCGGAGAGCGAGCGGGCCGGCCTGGTCGGCCTGGTGGCGGACATCGCCGACGAGCTCAACGTCAAGCAGGTCGAGCTCACCGACGGCACGGGTGATCTGGTCGAGCGATCGCTGCGGCCCAACTTCCGGGCGCTGGGTCCCGCGTTCGGCAAGCGGTCGCCGGCGGTCGGCAACGCCCTGCGCGACGCCGATCCGGACACGGCCGCAGAGGTGGCCGCGGCCCTCGCGACCGACGGCGCGGCGCGGCTGACCGTCGACGGCGACGAGGTGAGCCTCACTCCGGAGATGGTGGAGGTCGTGGAGACCTCGCGCACCGGCTGGGCCGTCGCCTCGCAGGGCAGCACGTCGTTCGCGCTGGACACCGCGCTGACGCGTGAGCTCGAGGTGGAGGGCGTCGCCCGCGAGCTGGTGCGGGCCGTCAACGACCTGCGCAAGAGCGCCGGCCTGGCGCTCGACGACCGCATCGTGCTGTCGGTCGTCGTGGAGCCGGCCGCACTGGACGGCGAGCTGGCCGACGCCGGGCTCTACGACCTGGTCGCCCGCGAGGTGCTCGCCACCGACGTCGTGCGCGGCGAGGTGGTGGACGACGCCACCGAGGTGGAGCTCGGGCTCGGGATGGCGAGCGTGGCGATCGAGCGGGTCGCATGATCCGCCGCCTGCTGTGGATCGGGCTGCTGGCGACGCTGGCCGCCGGCCTGGTGGGCGCCGCCCGCCAGCGTCGCGAAGTGGTCCACCCCGGGTCCGCCACCCGTCCGCCGACGTCCCCGCCGCCGCGTCAGGGTCCGCTCGGCCGGCGGCTGTCCGCGTGGGTGCCTGCGCCGCCGCGGACGCGGCTGGGACGGGTCGCCGCGTTCGTGTGGGCCTCACCGCTGACGGCGGTTGGCCTGCTCGTCGCGCTGGTCTCCGGTGGCCGACCGCGCTGGCAGCCACAGTACGGCTGCTTCGTCACCGAGGGCGTGCGTGGCCCGTCGGCGGCGGCCCTGCGGATCGTCGGCGCGCAGGCGAACGCGATCGGCCACGTCGTGCTGTCGCGCGAGGGCACCAGCGCGCCGGCACTGCTGGCGCACGAGGCGGTGCACGTCCGTCAGGCCGAGCGGCTCGGCCCCTTGCTGTTCCCGCTCTACCTCTGGTTGTCCGCGCGCTACGGCTACCGCCACCATCCCATCGAGCAGGCGGCCCGACTCGGTGCCCGGCGCGCGACGGGACCGGGTTCTGGCGGCTGACGCCGGCGGGTTCCGGCCGCTCGACCGCACGAGGCACCGGCGGCTGGGAGGGCGCCCCCGACGGGGCCTGCCCGCCCGGTCTCAGCGGTCGAGCTGGGCCTTGACCGCGCGGGCCAACTGCGGGGTGAGTCCGGGCACCTCGGCGAGGTCCGCCTCGCTGGCGCCACGGATCCCGTCCACCGAGCCGAACCGCTCGAGCAGCGCCTCGCGGCGGCTCGGGCCCAGCCCCCGGACCCCGGCGAGCGGGTCGGCATCGGCACCGGCTTCCTCGGCGGACGGGTCGTGGGGGTCGGGACCCGGACGTCCCGGTCGCACCACGGCGGCGCGGCGCGTGCGGGGCGACGCTGCGGGGGCCGGCTCGTCCTCGACCTCGGCGCTCGGCGTGGTTGTGTCGGCAGTCACCGGACGCGCCGGATCCTCGGCCGTCGTCGCTGCGACCTCGGTGTCGGCGGCGTCCTGGTCCGTGCGGTCGGTCGTCGACCGCCCCGCCCCGGGGTCACCAGCCACCGGGCGGGCGCCCGCGTCCGCGGCAGCCGTCGCCTCCGCGCCGGTCCCGACCGGTGTCCGCGCGGCCGCCGGTGATGGCCGTCGCGGGACCGTGACCTCGCCGCCGCGGCGCACCAGGACGCTGGCGCCGAGCAGCAGCATCGACAGCAGGCAGGCGCCGATCGAGAGGTAGACCAGCTGGAGGCCGTCCTGGAACCAGCCGACGACGAGCAGCACCGCGGCCGCGATGACGAGGACGAGGCTGAGAAGGATCACCGGTCACCACCCCTGAGTCGGACGCGCTGCCACCGGGCCGAGGGATGCCGGCGGCGCCACCGCCTAGAACGCGGGAACACGTGCGGAGTGACGGCGCCGTGCGCCTGCTAGCCCCGATCCGCGCCCGGCGGAGGTGCCGCCGACCCTAGTGAGCCGGACTCCTCGGGCAAGGACCAGCGGTCGTGTCCCTCGTCCTGGCCGGATGGCGGCTCCTCGGACGGTGGCGTGTGTGCGGCCGGTTCGGTGACCACATCCTCGGGCGCCCCGTCCTCCACCTCCGGTGCCCCATCACCCGACGCGTCCGCCAGTGCCGCTGCCTCCTCGCCGGAGGCATCGGGCAGCTCCGCCGCTTCCGAATGATCCGAGGCGTCGGGCAGCTCGCGCGCGCCCTCGCTCGGGACGACGTCCAGCACGGGCGCCGGCTCGATCGGCGGCACGAAGTCGAGCGCGGCGCCGGGCGCGCCGTCGAGCAGGCGCAACTGGTCGAGCTGGGCCAACAGGTGCTGCTCGTAGACGGCCCGGTTGCGGTCGGCGAGCGCGCGCAGCGCGTCGATGCGGACCTCGATGGCGGCACGTTGCTCGCGAATATCGGCCAGCTCGGCCTGCGCTTCCGCCTGGGCGGCCTCGATGATGCGCCGGGCGCGGTCCTCGACGCCCTCGGCCTGCCGGGCGGCCGCGTCGAGACGCTCGCGCGCCTCCTGCTCCGCCCGCTCGAGACGTTCCTCGGCGGCCCGCTCGGCCTCGTGCTCGGCCTGCTGCCTCCGCTCGGCGATCAGCCGCTCGACTTCCTGATCGGCCTGCCGGCGACGTTCCTCGGCCTCCTGCTCGGCCGTGGCGAGGCGCTCCGTCGCGGTGCGGCCGGCCTCGGCGAGCCGCTCCGTCGCGGCGCGTTCTGCCTCGGCCAGGCGCTCCGTCGCGGCACGATCGACCTCGGCGAGCCGCTCGGTGGCCAGCCGCTCGGCTTCGGCGAGCCGGTCCTGTGCCTCCTGCTCGCCACGCAGGCGCCGTTGCGCCACGTCCTCGTCGGCCGCTCGCAGGCGGTCGGCGGCCTCCTGTTCGGCGGCGGCGAGGCGGCGGGTCGCCTCCTGCTCGGCCTGTGCCAGTCGCGCCGACGCGGCCTGGTCGGCCTGCTCCACCAGCTCGCGAGCGCGCGTCTCCGCCGCCGCGAGCTGTGAGCGGACCTCGTGCTCGCACGCCTCGCGCAGCTCGTCGGCCTGCTCGCGGGCATCGGCCAGCGCCCGCTCGGCCGCACCCTCGGCCGTCGCCGCCTGGCGACGGATCGCGCTCTCGCTCTCCAGCGCCTGGGCGAGCCGGGCCTCGGACTCGCGGACCCGCCGGCGCAGCTGGTTCAGCTCGGTGTCGGTCCGCTCGATCTGGTCGGCGAGCTGGTCGAGCAGTTCGTCGACCTGGTCGGTCGCATAGCCGCGAAACGACTGCCGGAGCTGGTAGTTGACCACGTCCTCGGGTCGCAACGACATGACGCCCCCTCCGCGTTTCTGCTGCCGTCTACAGACCGACGCTGCGTGTGACCGCCATCAGGATCCGCACCCCGATGAACAGGATGATGATGGACAGGTCGAGGCCGACGTTGCCCAGCCGCAGTGGCGGGATGACCCGCCGGATCGGCGCCGCCACCGGCTCGACCAGGCGCCGCACGCCCAGCACGAACGGCATGATCGGTTCCGGCGGGCGCGGCACCCACGAGAAGATGACGTGGGCGAGCAGGACGACGAGGTAGATCTGCAGGAGCAGGGTGATCATGGTCAGCTTTCACCGCCGGCCGAGACGCGGTAGCCGAGGTCGCCCAGCCGGCGCCGCTCCTCGGCTGGCAGGTGGACGCCGTCGGGGACGAGCAGGAACGCCCGGCCGCCGACCTTGGTGAGCTGGCCCCGCAGGGCGTAGGTCAGGCCGGACACGAAGTCGACGACCCGGCGCGCCTCGGCGGCGCTGGCACCGGACACGTCGAAGAGCACGGCCTGGCCGGTGCGGTAGCGCGAGCCGATCGCCGGGACGTCGTCGAAGCTGGAGATCTCCACGACCGCGGCGCGTGCCACGGGCACGTTGGGCACCGCCCGCACGTGCACGTCGCCCGTCGCCGCCGCCGCGACCGCCTCCTCGCGACGGATCGGCCGCACGGTCGCCTCGTCGTCGCGCTCGTGGACCTCGGCCTCGCGTAGCGAGGCCGGCCGCGGCTCGGGTCGGGGCTCGGGCCGCGGGCGTGGGACCGCCCGGACCTCCTCGCGGGCACGTGCCGGCACCGGGCGCGGCTCGGCGTGCTCGGCGTACGGGTCGTCCTCGGGCACGAACCGCTCCGGGCCGCCCTCGAAGTCGTCCTCCGGCTCTTCCTTGAGCCCGAGGTAGATCAGCGTGCGGTTCCACATGCCGCTGCTCACGTGCCAACCTCCTCTGGGCGCCAGGGCCCCGACTCGCGGGGTCCGAACAGCGCCGTGCCGATCCGGATCATGGTTGCACCCTCGGCCACGGCCGCCTCGAGGTCGGCGGACATGCCCATGGAGAGGTGCACCACCTCCGGGAAACGTGCTCGTGCTTCGTCGCGCAAGCGGCGCAACGTGGCGAAGTGTGGCCTGGCGGCCGCCGACGCATCTTCGCCCGCCGCCGGGAGCGGCGGGATGGTCATCAGCCCCTCGATCGCCAGGTGAGGCAGGTCGCGAGCGTAGGCGACCAGGTCAAGGGCCTCGTCCACCTGGCAGCCGTGCTTGGCGGGATCCTCCCCGACGTTCACCTGCACCAGCACGCGCTGCACGACCCCGGCGGCGGCCGCCCGGCGCGAGAGCGCGTCGGCCAGGGAGCGGCGGTCGAGGGTGTGGACGAGGACGGCGTGCCCGACGACGTCCTTGACCTTGTTGCGCTGCAGGTAGCCGATCAGGTGCCACCGCGCCGAGGGCACCAGCGGCAGCTTGGCCAGCAGTTCCTGGACGCGGTTCTCGCCGAGTTCCGTCACGCCGGCGGCCACGGCGGCCCGCGCGACCTCGGGTGGATGCGTCTTCGTCACGCCGATGAGGCGGACGTCGGCTGGCTTGCGGCCGGCGGCCGTGGCGGCGGCCGCCAGGCGCGAGCGCACCCGCGCGGCGCGGGCCTCCACGTCGGCGAAGGGCATCCCGGTCACGCGGTGGCCCGTTCGCGCACCACGAGGCCGAACTGTCGCCCGGTGGTCGGATCCGCCCGGTGGCTGAACCAGCGGGCGTCCGGGTCGCAGCGCGTGCAGGTGGCGAGTCGCTGCACGCCGCCGACGCCCGCCTTCTCCAACGTCGTGTGCACGGCGGCGGCCAGGTCCAGGGCGTGCGTCCCCCAGGTGGTACGCGCGTCAGCGGCGGGATGCTCGGCGACCACCTCGGTGTGCAGGTCGGCTGGCACCTCGTAGCAGCAGCCGCCGATGGCCGGCCCGATCGCGGCCCGGATGCCGGCCACGTCGTCGCCGAGACCCGCCATGGCGTCCAGCGCGGCGGTCACGACCCCGGTCTGCACGCCGCGGCGTCCGGCGTGTACGGCCGCGACGGTGGTCGCACCGGCCAGCAGGACGGGCACGCAGTCGGCGACGGAGACGGCGAGGGTGCGGTCCGTCAGGCGCGTCACCAGCGCGTCGACGCCCCGCAGTTCGGCACCCGGCGGCACGGTGTCGTCGACGACGCCCACCCGCGCGCCGTGGACCTGGTGCATGGTGTGCCAGGTCGCGGGGGCGCGACCGGTCCGCCGGCCGACCTCGGCGCGCGTGCGCGCGAGCACGGCCGGCTGGTGCGGCCGTCGGTGCGAGAGGTTGCCGGCCGCGCCGACCCCGGGTGGAGACCCGGTCCGGTCGCGGCCGGTGAACCATGCACCGACGCCGTCGGCCAGGTCGACGTCGAGGACGAGCACGGGCACCTCGGCGGTGGGTCAGCGCAGGAAGGACGGGACGTCGAGGTCGTCATCGTCCTCGCCGTCCTGGACCACCAGCGCCGGACGCTCCTCGGCGGGCGCGGGCGCGGGACGGAAGACCTCGTCGGGCTCGTCGTCGTCATCGTCGGCTGCGACCGGCGCCGCGGCCGGAGCGGCCGCGATCCGGCTCGTCGTGTCGGCGCTGGCGGCGACGCTGCCGGCCAAGTGGGCCGGGGCGTCGTACTTGTCGAACCCGGCCGCGATGACGGTGACCTTCACCTCGTCGCCGAGGGAGTCGTCGATCACGGCACCGAAGATGATGTTGGCCTCGGGGTGGGCGGCCTTGGTGATCACGTCGGCCGCCTCGTTGACCTCGAACAGGCCGAGGTCGCTGCCGCCGGCGAGCATCAGCAGCACGCCGCGGGCCCCGTCGATGGAGGCCTCGAGCAGCGGCGAGCTGATCGCCAGCTGGGCGGCCTCGAGCGAACGGGCGTCGCCGCGCGCCTTGCCGATCCCCATCAGGGCGCTGCCGGCGTCCTTCATGACGGTGCGCACGTCGGCGAAGTCGAGGTTGATCAGCCCCGGCGTGGTGATCAGGTCGGTGATGCCCTGGACACCCTGCAGCAGGACCTCGTCGGCCAGCCCGAACGCCTGCACCACCGAGGTCTGCCCGTCGGCGATCTGCAGCAACCGGTCGTTGGGGATGACGATGAGGGTGTCGACCTCTTCCTTGAGCTTGGAGATGCCGTCCTCGGCCTGCAGGGAGCGCTTGCGCCCCTCGAAGGCGAACGGGCGTGTCACCACGCCGATCGTCAGCGCCCCGAGTTCCTTGGCGACCTGGGCGACGAGCGGCGCCGCACCCGTGCCGGTGCCGCCGCCCTCGCCGGCGGTGACGAAGACCATGTCGGCGCCCTTGAGCACCTCGGTGATCTCGTCCTTGTGGTCCTCGGCGGCCTGGCGGCCGACCGACGGGTCGGCACCGGCGCCCAGCCCGCGGGTCAACTCGCGCCCGATGTCGAGCTTGACGTCCGCATCGGACATCAGGAGCGCCTGGGCGTCGGTGTTGATCGCGATGAACTCCACGCCACGCAAACCGGCGTCGATCATGCGGTTGACGGCGTTGACGCCGCCGCCGCCGATACCGACGACCTTGATCACGGCGAGGTAGTTCGACGGGTTCGCCCCCATGGGCTCCTCCTGCGGTTCTCGACCGGGCGGCGCGCTCGCGCACACCACCTGCGGACACGCCGGACCGGGCGGTCCAGCGGCGGGTCGAGGCCGGGCCCGCCCGCACGGGGCTCGCGCACCATGCGAACGGGTCAAGCCTCGACCTCAAGTAGAGGTCTAAACTTATGTCAACCTCTGGTGGCGGGTGACCGTAACGCCCGTGCCCGACCCGAGCAAGCAACCGGCACCGCGGCGAGCCGTCGTCGCGGTCGCCGCCCGTTCACCGCTCGGCAACCGCACGCCGGGAACTCGTCGGTCAGGAGCTGCACGACGTTGGGCCCCTCTGAGCCCTTCCCGTGCCACACGATCGTCCGTACGGGCGGCCATCCCTCACGGTGGTCCGACGCGCCCGCCCATGGTGTGCTGGAGGGGGCCCGCTCCGGTCATCTGGCCCTTCCCCACTTCTCCGGACGTCGGCACGGTGTCGGAGGGTCGTCCCGAGACAGGAGAAGCCGTGAGGACCGCGCGGTGACCACCGGCGCTGGAGCAGCCCGCCCCACGGTCGCGGTCCCGCTGCTCCGTGCCGCGCACGTCGGACCGTCGGTCGCGGTCACGACCATCGTGGCGCTGTTGGCCCTCGCCCTCGGCCTGCCCGGCCGCCAGGCCGCCCTCGTGGTCTTGGCCGTGTTCACCGGCCAGCTGACCGTCGGCTGGGGCAACGACCTCGTCGACGTCGACCGGGACCGCGCGGCCGGCCGAGCGGACAAACCGCTGGCGAACGGTGAGCTGACGCCCTCCTTCGTGCGACGCTGCCTGGTCGTCGCGGCTGCCGCCTGTGTGGTGCTGTCCCTGCTCGCGGGTTGGCGCAGCGGGGCGACCCACCTGGTGGTCCTCGTCGCCTTCGCGCACCCGTACAACCTCTACTTCAAGGCGACGGCCTGGTCGTGGCTCCCGTACGCCGTGGCGTTCGGCTCGCTCCCCGCCATCGCCAGCCTGGCGAATCGCCCGCCCCACTGGCCACCGACGTGGATGGTCGTCGCGGCCGCCATGCTCGGCGTCGCCGCCCACTTCCTCAATGCGCTGCCGGACTTCGACGACGACGCCGCCACGGGCGTGCGCGGGCTCCCACACCGATGGGGTGCCGCCCGGAGTCGCAACGTCGCCACGGCGTTGCTGGTGCTCGCCTCGGTGGTCGCGGTCCTCGGCCCCGCCGGCGCGCCGCCGACCTGGGTATGGGCGGTCCTTGCCCTCGTGGTCGCGCTCGCTGCCGTCGCGCGGTTCGGCAACGGCAAGGCGCCGTTCTACGCCGCGGTCACGATCGCGCTGGTCGACGTCGCGCTGCTCGCGATGGTGGCCGCATGACGGCCTGGGACCTGGCGGTGGTGGGCAGCGGACCAGCCGGATCCGCCACCGCGATCGGCGCGCTGCGCGTGGACCCCTCGCTCCGGGTGGCGCTGCTCGACCGCGCCGAGTTCCCGCGCGACAAGCCGTGCGGCGACGGCATCGCCCCGCAGGTCATCGACCTCCTCGAGGACGCCGGCGTCACGGGGATCGTCGACGGTCATGTGCCGGTGCCTCGACTGCGGCTGGACCGGGGCTCGGCCGGCGTCGACCGGAAGATGGTGCGACCGACCTGGGTGATCCCGCGAACGGTCTTCGACCAGCGCCTGGTCGAGGCGGCGCAAGCAGCCGGCGCGACGCTGCGCCGGCACCGGGTCCGCGAGCTCTCCCAGAGCTGTTCGGTGCTGCTGGACGGCGCGGTGGAGGCGCGGACCGTCGTCGGGGCGGACGGTGCGAACTCGACCGTCCGACGGGCCATCGGGATGACGCCGGGGCCGATGGCGGTCGCGATCCGCGGCTACTCCCCCACCCCTTCGATCCGTCCCAACGCGCAGGTCGTGGTCTTCGACACGGCACGGCAGCCGGCGTACGCCTGGTCCTTCGATCGCGGCGACGGCCTGGCAAACGTCGGGTACGGCGAGCTGCTCGGCCACCGGCACGACCGGCCCGCCAAGGCCCAGTTGCTCGAGCGGCTCGACACCCTGCTGCCAGGTGCGACCGACGGCGGTACCGGCTGGAGGGGCCACCAGCTGCCCCTGTCGACGGGACGCTGGCGTCCACCCACCGGGCCGATACTGCTGGCTGGCGACGCCGCCGGGCTGGTGAACCCGATGACCGGCGAGGGCATCTACTACGCCGTCGCCACCGGACTCGCCGCGGGTCGAGCCGCTGCCGAGGCACTGAACGCGGGCGAACCCTCGAGCGCCGGAGCACGCTACGCCAGGGCCGCCGAGCGGCTGCTCGACGTCCACCTCCGCCACGTCGCGGCGGCCGCGTGGCTCTGCCGGCACGGCAGCGTGATCGACGCGGGACTGCGCGCATCCGCCGCCGACCAACGGGTCTTCGACGACCTGGTCGAACTCGGGCTGGCGCGAGGCCGCATCACCCCCACCATCGTCCGTGGCCTCGTCCGTGAGCTGGCAGGCGCCACCCGGGGCCGGCGCCCCTGACCGCCGGAACGACATCGAGGAGACACCCGCATGCGAATCGTGAGCGTCCAGGGGGTCCTCCCCGAGTACCGGTATCCCCAGGCGGAGATCACCCATGCCTTCACGCACGCGCTGCTGCGCAGCACCGTGGACGAGCGGATCGTGCAGCGTCTGCACGCGAACGCCCGGGTCCGGACGCGGCATCTGGCGCTGCCGCTGGAGCGCTACGCCGAGTTGGTCGACTTCACCGAGTCCAACAACGTCTTCATCGACGCCGGCGTCGAGCTGGGCGCCCGGGCCGTCACCGACGCGCTGAAGGCCGTCGGGCTCACCCCGCAGGACGTGGATCTCATCGTCTCCGCGACGGTCACCGGCCTCGCCGTCCCGTCTCTCGATGCACGCGTCGCCGCTCTGATCGGGATGCGCCCTGACGTCGTCCGCCTCCCCCTGGTCGGGCTGGGCTGCGTCGCCGGCGCCGCCGGCGTGGCGCGGCTGCACGACTACCTGCGCGGACATCCCGGCCACGTGGCGGTGCTCATGGCGGTCGAGCTGTGCTCGCTGACCCTCCAGCGCGACGACGCCTCGATGCCGAACCTGGTCGCCAGCGGGTTGTTCGGCGACGGCGCGGCGGCGGTCGTCGCGGTCGGCGCCGACCGAGCCCGCGAGTTCGCCGACACGCCCGCCGTGCCCCAGCCGGACGTGCTGGCCGCACGAAGCCGGCTCTACCCCGATTCCGAACGCACGATGGGCTGGGACGTCGGCACGACCGGGCTGAAGATCGTCCTGGACAGCAGCGTGCCGGTGATCGTGAAGCGGTACGTCGGGGACGACGTCCGGGCGTTCCTCGCCGACTGCGGCCTGAGGACGGACGACATCGAGTGGTATGTCGCGCATCCCGGCGGCCCGAAGGTGCTCGAGGCCTTGCAGGAGACGCTCGGGCTCGACCGCGAGGCGCTCCAGGTGACCTGGGACTCCCTGGCCCGGATCGGCAACCTGTCCTCGGCGTCCGTGCTGCACGTGCTGGCCGACACCCTCCGTGAGCGGCCGCCGAGGCCGGGTTCCTACGGCCTGATGCTCGCCATGGGCCCCGGCTTCTGTTCCGAACTCGTGCTGCTCCGGGCGCCGGAGGCGGCCGCATGACCTGGTTCACCCTGCTGATCGTCGCCGTCGGTCTGGAGCGACTCGCCGAGTTGGTGGTGTCCAAGCGCAACGCGGCGTGGAGCTTCGCGCGGGGCGGTGTCGAATCGGGACAGCGGCACTACCTCGTGATGGTGGTGCTGCACACCGGCCTGCTGGTCGGCGCACTGGTCGAGGTGTGGCTCCGGCAGCCACCCTTCCTCCCGGTCCTCGGCTGGACGATGCTCGCGCTGGTGCTGGCCGCCCAGGCGCTTCGGTGGTGGTGCATCACCACGCTCGGCCACCAGTGGAACACCCGGGTGATCGTCGTACCCGGGCTGCGACGGGTCACCAGGGGCCCGTACCGGTTCATGGACCACCCCAACTACGTCGCCGTCGTCGTCGAGGGCTTCGCACTCCCGCTCGTCCACTCCGCCTGGGTCACGGCGCTCTTGTTCACGCTCTGCAACGCCGTGCTGCTGGCGGTCCGCATCCGGGTCGAGAACCGGGCCTTGACCTCGATGAGCACGGCGGCACCCGCCGGACCGCCGTCCGCGGACGTGACGCGATGAAGGACCTGCTCGTGGTCGGCGGCGGCCCCGCGGGGCTGGCCAGTGCGCTCTACGCCGCCCGTGCCGGCCTGGACGTGACCGTGTGGGACAAGCGCGCCGGCATCATCGACAAGGCCTGTGGGGAGGGGCTGATGCCCGGCGCGGTCACCGCGCTCGGAGACGTGGGGGTCGCGCCGGCCGGCGAGGACCTCGTCGGGATCCGCTACCTCGCGGGCCACCGCACGGTCGAGGCAGCATTCCGCAGCGGGCTCGGTCGCGGTGTCCGTCGCACGACCCTGCACGCCGCGATGCGGTCCGCGACCCAGGCCGCCGGGATCCCGCTCGAGCAGCGGTGTGCCAGGGAGGTCCTGCCGAGCCCTGACGGTGTCGTGGTGGACGGGCAGCGCTTCCGCTACGTCGTCGCCGCCGACGGGCTCCACTCGCCGGTCCGGCGCCGGCTCGGACTCGACGGGCGACCCTCGCCTCGCCGGCGCTACGGCGTACGACGTCACTACCGGCTCGCGCCCTGGACGTCGTACGTGGAAGTGCACTGGGCCGAGTCGGTCGAGGCCTACGTCACGCCCGTGGCCGCCGACGTCGTCGGGGTCGCCCTGCTCACGTCCGTTCGCGGCTCGTTCGACGACCATCTGACCCGGTTCCCGTCCCTGCGCGGGCGGCTGCGTGACGCCGCGCCCCTCGGCGACGTCCGGGGAGCCGGGCCGCTGCGACAACGGTCCCGGTCCCGGGTGGCCGGGCGGGTGCTGCTCGTCGGGGACGCCGGCGGCTACGTCGACGCCCTCACCGGTGAGGGTGTGGCGATGGCCGTGACGCAGGCCCGTGCGGCCGTTGCCGCGATCCTCGATCACGACCCGATGCGCTACGAACACGACTGGCACACCATCACGCGGCGGTACCGCTGGCTGACGTCCTGCCTGCTGGGCGCCACCCGGTGGAATCCCGTTCGACGGCGGTTGGTCCCGACGGCCGAGCGGCTGCCGGTGGCGTTCTCGGCGGCGGTCAACGCCCTGGCGAGACCGGCGTGACCGCGGAGCCGATCAGCGGCGACGGTGCGATCGGCCCACGGCCCGGCTCGCCGCGACGCCAGCAGACCGAGGTCGAGGCGGGCGTGGCCCGATCATCACCCGACGTCTCGCCCCGCCGATGACCTCAGGGCGGGGTGACCACCGGTGAGGAGGGCGCGCGGACGTCGATGGCCTCCACCTCGGTGTCGCCGAGGTCCTCGAGCACGGCGCCCAGGGAGCGGACCTTCTCGTCGACGCGCTCGGCGCGCCCGAAGCGCACCGTCACCCCGGACGCCAGGCGCAGGTCGAGCTCATCGGGCCCGGACGCGTCGTAGCGCACCACCTCGGCGCGCAGCGGGCCGGACAGCTCACGCCACGCGCGGTGGGCGTTGGCCAGGGCCGGCTGGGCGGTGACGTCCTCCCCCGGCGCCGGCGGAGCCTCGTCGACGCGGATCTGCGGCAGGCCGCGGAGGTTGCCCTCGGCCACGACCACGCCGTCGCGGTCGACCAGGACACGCTCGTCGCCGTGGCGCACGTTGAGGGCGGGCACGCGCTCGGCGACCCGGATCTCGACCGTCAACGGGTCCACGCGTCGCGCGCTCGCGTCGCGTACCAGCGGCAGCCGCTCGACCCGGTCCTCGGCCGCTCCCAGCCCGAGCCGCAGCGTCGAGGTGCCCAGCGGCAGGTCGGCGGCCGCGACCACCTCCTCGACGCTCAGCCGCTGCGTGCCGACCACCTGGACCTCCTCGAGGCCGACGAGGTCGCTGCGCTCGACCACCACCAGGGCGACGACGATGGCCAGCAACACCGCGAGGACGATCGTGCGCCGGAGGCGGTGGCGTCGACGCTGGTCGCGGACCTGCCGCCGCCGTTCGGCGATCCGCTCGTCGATCACGGTTCCAGTCCCCCGTCGTCGAAGTCCCCGAGCATCGCCACCTCGGGCCGTAGCCGGACGCCGAACTGCTGCTCGACCCGCCGGCGTACCTCGCGGATCAGGCCGCGGACGTCCGCCGCGCCGGCCCCCGGCGTGGTGACGATGAAGTTGGCGTGGCGGTCGCTGATGCGTGCCCCGCCGATCACGAGCTGTTTGCCCCCCACCGCCTCGACCAGCCGGCCCGCGCTGTCGCCGGGCGGGTTGGTGAACACCGAGCCGCAGTTGGGCTCGTTCAACGGCTGGTGCTCGCGGCGCCAGGCGCGGATCTCGCGGATCTCGGCCTTCAGCTCCTCGGTCGAGCCCGACTCCAGCGCCAGCGTCGCGTCGACCACCACGGCGTCGTCGGGCAGTGCGGAGTGCCGGTAGGTGAGCCCGAGAGCCGCCACCGGCCACGTCTCGCGGGTGCCGCTGGACAGGCGCACGACGTCGACCTCGACGAGGTGGTCGGCCATCTCGCCGCCGTGCGCGCCGGCGTTCATCCGCACCGCGCCGCCCAGGGTGCCGGGCACGGCGCAGGCCCACGCGAAGCCGCCGAAGCCGGCCTCGGCGACCCGCACGGCCAGGGCGGGCAGCGGCTCGGCCGCGCCCGCGCGCACGCGACCGTCGCCGGTCTCCAGGCCACGGAACCCGCGCCCGAGCTGCACGGCGACGCCCGGCCAGCCGGCGTCGGCGATCAGCAGGTTGGAGCCGCGACCGACGACCGCCCACGGCACGCCGTGGGCCCGGCAGGCGGCGCCGACGGCAGCGAGGTCGGCGTCGCGTTCGGCGACGACGAGCGCGCGGGCGGGTCCGCCGACGCGCAGGGTCGTCAGCTCGGCCAGCGAGGCCCGCGCGCGAACCTCGCCGACGACCTCGCCGCGCAGCTCGGCGACCAGCGGGTCGGTGCTCGGCGCGGCCTCGAGACCGGTCCGGGAGGGTGACGCCGCCATCAGTTGCTGCCGAGCCGGGCGAGCAGGGCCGGACCGACCTGGGTCACGTCGCCGGCGCCGGTGGTCAGCACGAGGTCCCCGGGGCGGACCTGCTCGACGAGTGCGTCGACGACGTCGACGAGGTGCGGCTGGTACAGGACCTTCGCGCCAGCCGCCTCGGCCGCGTCGGCCACCAGCCGCCCGGTAACCCCCGGCACGGGCGACTCGCTGGAGGCGTACACGTCGGTCACGACGACGAGGTCGGCGGCCGCCGCCGCGCGTCCGAGTTCCGCGCCCAGCACCTGCGTGCGCGAGTAGCGATGTGGCTGCACGACGACCACGACCCGGTCCGCGGCGGTCGAGCGGGCGGCGGCGAGCGTCGCCCGCAGCTCGGTCGGGTGGTGGGCGTAGTCGTCGACCACCTCGACGTCGTTGACGGTGCCCAGGCGCTGGAAGCGGCGGGCCGCGCCGGTGAAGCGGGTGAGGCCGTCGGCGGCGGCCTGCAGGTCCACGCCGACCCAGTCGCACACGGCCAGCGCGGCCGCCGCGTTCAGGGCGTTGTGGCGGCCCGGCACGTTGAGGCGCATCGTGCAGACCGGCTCGCCGTCCCGGCGTACCTGGTGGACGCCGTCGTCGCCGAGCAGCAGCCGCAGACCGGCGCGCGGGTCGGTCCCGTAGGTGACCACCGGGCCGGCGATCTGGTCGGCGAGCGCCAGGCTGCCGGGGTCGTCGGCACACAGGATCGCCGGTGCGTCCTCGGATCGGCGCGCGAGGAAGTCCCGGAACGCCGCGACGACGTCCGCCTCGTCACGGAACTCGTCGGGGTGGTCGTGTTCGAGGTTCGTCACGACCGCGAGGTCCGGGCGGAAGTAAAGGAAGGACCGGTCCGACTCGTCCGCCTCGGCGACGAACAGGCCGTCGCTGCCGCCGTGGGCGTTGGTGCCGCTCTCGTTGAGCGAGCCGCCGATCGCGAAGCTCGGGTCCTTGCCGGCGGCCTGCAGGGCGACCACGGCCATCGAGGTGGTGGTGGTCTTGCCGTGGGTCCCGGCGATCAGCACGGCACGCTCGTCGGCCATCAGCGCGGCGAGCATCTCTGCACGGCGCAGCACGTGCAGGCCGCGCGCGCGGGCCGCCTCGACCTCGGGGTTGTCGCGCGGGACCGCGGACGAGATGACGATCACCTCGGCGTCCACGAGGTTGTCCGCACGGTGCCCGACCTCCACGCGCGCACCGAGCATGCGCAGTTCGCCCACGGCCCGGCCCTCCTGCAGGTCCGAACCGGACACGGTGTGGCCGCGCTGCAGCAGGATGCGGGCGATGCCCGACATGCCGGCACCGCCGATGCCCACGAGATGTACCCGTCGCGGCGTGTCCAGCAGCGTCATCGCGGAAGACTCCTTGGCTCGTCGTGCGGGTTGCGGGAGGGGCGCCGGTCGGTCCTGTCAGCGGGCGGCGCGGTCGAGTTGCTCGAGGACCAGCCTGGCGACGTTCGCCGCGGCGTCTGGCCGTCCGAAGGCCCGCGACGCGGCGGCCATGCGGCCACCCCGGTCGGGGTCGGTCAGCAGGGGTTCGGCCGCCGCGACCAGCGCGGCGCCGTCGAGCTCGGCGTCCTCCACGACCACCGCACCGCCGGTCTGCTCGAGCGCGCGAGCGTTGGCGGTCTGGTGGTCGCCGGTGGCATGAGGATAGGGAACCAGCACGGCCGGAAGACCGAGCACGGTCAGCTCGGCGATCGAGGTGGCACCCGCGCGGCAGACCACGACGTCGGCGGCGGCGTAGGCCCGCGCCATGTCGTCGATGAAGTCCAGCACCTCGACGCGGATGCCCGGCCGGGCCGCGCGTGCGGACTCCCAGGCGGCGACGGCCTCGTCGTGGAGGCCGCGGCCCGCGGCGTGCAGGATCTGCAGCGAGTCCACGCCCCAGCGCCCGTGGGCCTCGGTGACGGCCCGGTTGAGCGATCGGGCACCCTGGCTGCCACCGAACACGAGCAGCGTCGGGACGACCGGATCGAGCCCGAATGCTTCGCGCGCGTCGGCACGCTGCGCGTCCCGGTCGAGGTGGAGCAGGTCCTCACGGACCGGGTCACCCGTGACCGCGCAACGTTCGGGGTGCGGGAACCGGTCCGCCGAGCCGGGGAACGTGACGGCCACGCGATCGGCCCAACGGGCGGCGATCCGGTTGGTCAGGCCGGGGACGGCGTTCTGCTCGTGGATGACCAGCGGCAGGCCGAGCCGCTTGGCGGCGCGGTCGAGCGGGAACGACACGTAGCCGCCGAAGGTCGCGACCGCGGCGGCCTGCTCCTCCCGGGCGATCCGCTCGCACTCCCGGACGGCCGCCCGCACGGCGAAGGGGACCTTGAACAGCGCCGGCGACGGCCGCCGCGGGACCGACACGGCCGCGATCTCGTGCATGCGGAAGCCGGCTTCCGGGACCAGCCGCGCCTCGAGCCGGTCGGGCACGCCGACGAACACGGGGTTCACGTCGGCCTGGCGGGCGAGTTCCTTGGCGACGGCGATGGCGGGGAAGACGTGACCGGCGGTGCCGCCGCCGGCCACGAGCACGGTCCGGGTCATGAGTGGTCTCCGGCACGGTGGATCAGGCGGGGCGCGGCCCCCGCCGACCGCAGGCGGCTCACCGGTGGCGGCGTCGCGCGCGCGATGCTGACGAGGAGGCCGAGGGCCACGAGCGTCGAGACCAGCGAGGACCCACCCACGCTGACCAGCGGCAGCGTCACGCCGGTGATCGGCAGCAGACCGGTCACCGTGCCGATGTTGATGAGCGCCTGGCCGACGATCCATGCCGTGACACCGAAGGCGACGGTGCGGCCGAAGCCCTCCGCGGCGGCGTAGGCCACGCGCAGGCCGAGGTAGAGCACCGCGGCGAACAGGCCCAGCACGAACGTGGCGCCGACGAGCCCGAGCTCCTCCCCGATGATGGCGAAGATGAAGTCCGTCTCCGGGTTGGGCACGAAGTTCCACTTCGCGCGCGACGAGCCCAGGCCGACGCCGAACGTGCCGCCCTCGCCCAGCGCGAACAACGCCTGCATGAGCTGATAGCCGGTGCCCAGCGGGTCGGCCTCGGGGTCGAGCCAGCCCGTCACGCGCCGCAACCGGTAGGGCGCCACCACGGCCAGCGCGGCGATGGCCGCCAGCGCCGCGATGCTGGCGATGCCGACGTACTTGCCCGGCAGCCCCTCGACCCACAGCACGGCGCCCACGATCAGGCCGAGCAGGATCGTGGTGCCCAGGTCGGGCTGGGCGAGCACGAGCACCGCCAGCAGGATCAGCAGCGGGATGGCCGGCACGTTGAGGTGCGACGGCCGGTGCAGCGTGCCGTCCTTGGGCCGCTTGCGCTCCAGCACGTCCGCGAGCCAGACGAGCGCCGCGAGCTTGGCGATCTCCGAGGGTTGGATCACGAGCGGTCCGAACCCGAGCCAGCGGGTGGACCCGAAGCGGGTGATGCCGACGCCCGGGACCAGGACGAGCACCAGCCCGACGAGCGAGCCGATCATCAGCGGCCAGGCGATCCGGCGCCACACGCGGTGGTCGAGGTTGGCCACCAGCACGAAGGCCGGCACGCCGATCGATGCCCACACCAGCTGCCGTCGGAAGACGCCGAACGGGTCGCCGGCCTCGGCCGCGTCGACGATGCTGGCCGAGTAGCTCATGACCAGCCCGACCAGCAGCAGCACGATCGTGACGACGGTCAGCCCCGTCGCGTCGCCGTTCCAGGCGCCCGGCCGCCACTGCTCGCGCCACTGACCGAACCGGCCCCGTGCGTCGGTGTCCCTCGCCGGCCTCGTCGACGTCCGCCGCCTGCCCTGCCGCACGCTCATGCCTCTCCTCCGTGACCGCCCTCGGGCGCGGTCGTGGGGCGCAAGGCTTGCACGGCGGCGGCGAATCTCTCGCCACGTTCTGCATAACCGGCGAACTGGTCGAACGAGGCGCAGGCCGGCGCGAGCAGCACGGTGTCTCCCGGACGGGCCTGCCGGGCGGCCGCGACGACGGCGTCCTCGATCGAGTCGGCGATCTGCGCGGGGACACCGGCGCCCGCGCAGACACCAGCCAGCTCCTCTGCCGCGGTGCCGATCAGCACGGCGTGACGCACGGCGCCGAGGTCGGCGGCCAGCGCCGAGAGGTCCACGCCCTTGGCCAGTCCCCCGGCGACCCAGACGATCGAGGGCGCGGAGTGCAGTGCGGCCGCCGCGGCGTGGACGTTGGTGGCCTTGGAGTCGTCGACGTAGCGCACCCCGTCGAGCTCCGCGACCAGTTCGAGGCGGTGGCGGCCGGGGTGGTAGGCGCGGGCGGCCCCGGCGACGGCGTCGGCCGGGACGCCGGCGAGCAGCGCGGCCGCCGCGGCCGCGGCCACGTTGGCGCGGTGGTGGGGGGCGTCCAGCGGCAGCTCGTCGAGTGCGACGACGCGTCCGTGGAAGGCAGGCGTGTCCGCGACCAGCGCACCGTCGCGGACGCCGACGCCGTGGCCGTCGACGGCTCCGGCGCCGTCGAAGTGCGCGCGCCCCGCCGGCGCGAGACGTTCGGCCAGTTGTCGGGTCAGTGGGTCCCGGGCGTTGGCGACCGCCCAGTCACCCGGCTGCTGGGCGTGCCACAGCCGCGCCTTGGCCTCGCCGTACGCGGCCAGGCTGGGGTGCCAGTCGAGGTGGTCGGCGGCGAGGTTGAGCAGCACCCCCACCTCGGGACGCAACTGCTGCACGAACCGCAGCTGGAAGGAGGACAGCTCGGCCACGAGGACGGCGTCGGCGGGCGCCTCGGCGGCGGCCGCGGTGAACGGGACACCGATGTTGCCGCACGTCCGCGCGTCGAGCCCGCCGGCGCGCAGCATGGCGGCCAGCAGCTCGGTGGTGGACGTCTTGCCGTTGGTGCCGGTGACCGCGAGCAGGCGACGTGGGAACAGCCGGGCCCCCAGTTCCGGTTCGCTCCACACCGGCACGTCCAGCTGGTCGGCCCGGACCAGCACCGGGGCGTGTTCCGGCACGCCCGGGGAGGGCACGACCAGATCGGCCCCGTCGACGCGCTGCACCGGCGCGACGCCCAGCGCCACCTCGATGCCGCTGTCGGCCAGTTCCGCGGCGGCCGGGTGGTCCGGCCGGTCGTCGACCATCGTCACGGCGACGCCTGCATCGCGCAGTGCACGGGCGGCGGCGGCGCCCGAGGCACCCAGACCGATGACCAGGGCCCGCTCGACCCCCGCCAATGGCGTGCGTGGCTGGTCGGGCGTGGTCATCCCAGCGGCCCGAAGCGCGACAGGTACTCGGCGTAGAACGAGCCGAGGCCGAGCGCGATCCCGATCCCGGCGATGATCCAGAAGCGCACGATGATCGTGGTCTCCTGCCACCCGAGCAGCTCGAAGTGGTGGTGCATGGGGGCCATGCGAAAGACGCGCTTGCCGCTGGTGCGGAAGACGGCGACCTGCACGATCACCGACAGGGTCTCCAGCACGTACAGCCCGCCGAGCAGGACCAGGAGCACCTGGGTGTTGGTGACGACCGCCACGGCGGCCAGCAGCCCGCCCAGGGCCAACGAGCCGGTGTCACCCATGAAGATGCGGGCCGGTGGGGCGTTGTGCCACAGGAAGCCCGCACAGGCGGCCATGACGGCCGCGACGATGATGGCGACGTCCAGCGCCTCGCCTGCGTCCATGGGATAGGCGAACGGGTTGCGGAACTGCCAGAACGCGATGAGCGTGTAGGCCCCGAAGATCAGCGCGCCGGAGCCGGCGGCCAGGCCGTCGAGCCCGTCGGTGAGGTTGACGGCGTTGGACGCCCCCGCCAGCAGCAGGAACATCCAGAAGAAGAACGCCCAGTTCGGCAGCTGCAACTCGATGGCACCCACCACCGAGACGTTGGTCGGCAGGTCCGCCAACGCCGGCCCGGCGAACGCGAACACGGCCGCGATGATGGCCTGGCCGAGGAACTTGGTGGTCTTGTTGAGGCCGAGGTTGCGGCGCATGCGCAGCTTGATGAAGTCGTCGGCGAACCCGACGGCGGCCATGCCGACGAACACGAACATCACCAGCCAACCGGCGCTGGTGAACGACACCGAGGTCATGTGCGCGACGAGGAAGCCGACCAGCGCCGCCAGCACGATGGCGGTGCCGCCCATGGTCGGGGTGCCGGCCTTCGCGTGGTGCGCCTCGGGGCCCTCCTCGCGGATGAACTGGCCGAAGCCGCGCTCGCGGAAGTAGCTGATGACCAGCGGCGTGCCGGCCAGGGCAGCGATCAGGGCGATCGTGCCCGAGATGAGGATGGCGATCACGGCAGGTGGGCCTCCGTGTCGGAGTCGTCCCCCCGTACCGGTGCGTCGCCCGGACCCGTCGAGGTCCGGTGGGCGACCAGACCGTCGGCCACGCGCTCGAGCCCGCCCACGCGGGACGCCTTGACGAGCACGACGTCGCCGTCGTCGGCAGCGTCCAGCAGGTGCTTCAGCGCCGCGTCGGCGTCGGCGACCTCGTGGATGCGGTCGAGCGGCAGGCCGGCCTCGCGGGCGCCCTCGGCGATGCCGGCGGCGTCCTCGCCGACGACCACCAGGTCGTCGAGCCCCAACTCGGCGCACCGACGGCCGACGACGACGTGCTCGGCGTGATGGTCGTCGCCGATCTCCGCCATGACGCCGAGGACGGCGTGGGTCCGCCCGGTGCGCTCGACGGCCACCAGCGTGTCCAGCGCGGCGGCCACGGAGGTCGGGTTGGCGTTGTAGGCGTCGTTGACGACGACCACCCCGCCAGCGTCGACCACCTCGCCGCGCCAGCGGCTGACGGGTGCGGCGGCCAGGGCGGCCGCGGCGGCATCGAGGTCGACCCCGAGGTGGCCGGCGACGGCCAGTGCGAGCAGCGCGTTGCCGATGTGGTGGCGCCCGGCGATGGGCAGGGTGATCTGGGTGCGGCCCCACGGCGTGACGGCGGTGGCGCTCGGGCGGGCGTGGCGGTCGAGGACCACGTCGACGGCGTGGACGTCGGCGCTGGGGTCGTCCAGCGCCACGCCGATGACGGCCGGCGCGTGGGGCGCCATCGCGGCGACGCGCGGATCGGCGACGTTCAGCACGGCGGTGCC
The DNA here is from genome assembly GCF_041821065.1 of Egicoccus sp. AB-alg2. Classification (NCBI taxonomy): domain Bacteria; kingdom Bacillati; phylum Actinomycetota; class Nitriliruptoria; order Egicoccales; family Egicoccaceae; genus Egicoccus; species Egicoccus sp. AB-alg2. The sequence continues at coordinate 401,452 of NZ_JBGUAX010000001.1, forward strand.
GTCGTCGCCCAGCGCCTCGACCAGCTCCCGCTTCGCGATCGCGATCTGCTCGATGGTGCCGAAGATCTCCAGGTGGACGCCGGCGACCGCCGTGACGATCGACACGTCGGGTGCGGCCAGCGGGGCCAGCTCGGCGATGTCACCGACGTGGCGGGCGCCGATCTCCGTGACCAGCGCCTGGGTGTCCTCGGCCAGCCCCAGGAGCGTGAGCGGCACGCCGAGCTCGTTGTTGAACGAGCCCTGGGCCGCGACCGTGCGGCGCTGAGAACCCAGCGCGGCGGCGGTGAAGTCCTTGACGGTGGTCTTGCCGACCGAGCCCGTGACGGCCACCGTGACGGGGTCGACCCGGCGGCGCACCTCGCCGGCCAGCGCACGGAGGGCCTGCCAGGTGTCGGCGACGCGGATCTGTGGGACGTCCAGTTCCAGGGGTCGCGAGACCAGCAGCGCCCCGGCGCCCTGCGCGAGCGCACCGGCGGCGTGGTCGTGCCCGTCGGCCTGCTCGCCCGGCAGCGCCACGAACAACGCGCCCGGGCTCAGCTGCCGTGAGTCGGTGCCGACCGCGCTCACCTGCCGCGTGCCGTCACCGGTGAGTTGCCCGCCAACGGCGCGGGCGACTTCCTCGAGGGTCATCCGGATCACGTCGTCACTCCGATCAGCAGCTCGCGGGCGACCTCCCGGTCGTCGAAGGGCAGCGTCCGGTCGGCGAACTCCTGCCCCGTCTCGTGGCCCTTGCCGGCGATGACCACCACGTCCCCCGGACGCGCGAGCGCGAGCGCCTGCCCGATGGCGGCGCGCCGGTCGAGCTCCCCGTACACCTCGGCCGTGGCACCGTCGGCGACCGCCCGCCGTGCGCCGGCGACGACCGCGTCCAGGATGGCGGCGGGCTCCTCGGTGCGGGGGTTGTCGGACGTCAGGACCGCGACGTCCGCGGTCGCGGCCGCCGCGCCCATCGGCCCACGCTTCTCCCGGTCGCGGTCGCCACCCGCGCCCAACACGACCAGCACCCTCCGGCCCGGCTCGAGCAGCCGACGGACGGTGAGCACGACCTGCTCGACGGCGTCGGGCGTGTGGGCGTAGTCGACGAGGACCGTGAAGGGCTGGCCGACGTCCACGCGCTCCAGCCGGCCCGGCGCCCCGGGACAGGCGGCGATCCCGGCGGCCGCCGCCTCGACGGGCACGCCGGCGGCGACGGCGGCCACCAGCCCGGTGGCGGCGTTGGTCAGGTTGAACCGGCCGGGGAACCGCGTGGCCACCTCGACGTCCAGGCCGGCGCCGACCAGGCGGGCACGGGAGCCGCCGACGTCGGCGTGCTCGGCCACGATGCGCACGTCGGCGTCCTCGTCGCGGCCGACCGTGGTGACCGGCACCTCGCTGCGCTCGAGCAGGCGGCGTGCCCACGGGCCGTCGAGGTGGACGACGCCCTGTTCGGCGAACTCGCGCGTGAACAGGCGCGCCTTGGCCTGGAAGTAGGCCTCCATCGTCCCGTGCCAGTCGAGGTGGTCCTGGGTGAGGTTGGTCCAGACGGCGACCGTGAAGCGGGTGCCGTCGACGCGGTGGAGGTCGAGGCCGTGCGACGACACCTCCATCGCGACCGCGTCGGCCCCCTGGTCGTGCATGCGCCGCAGCAGCCGCTGCAGGTCCGGCCCCTCGGGGGTGGTGCGCACGCCCGGCTGGGCCTCGCCGTGGATGCGCGTCTCCACGGTGCCGATCACCCCGGTCCCCTGCCCGGCGGCCGCGAAGGCCGCCTCCAGCAGGTAGGCGGTGGTGGTCTTGCCGTTCGTGCCGGTCACGCCGACGACCGTCAGTTCCTGCGAGGGCCGGCCGTGCACGACCGCGGCGGCCGGCCCGGCCGCCGCCCGCACGGAGGGCACCAGCACCTGCGGCGCCGGCACGTCGAGCCAGCGCTCCACCAGCAGCGCCGACGCGCCCTGGGCGACGGCCTGCGGCGCGTGGTCGTGACCGTCGGCCGTGGCGCCCCGGATGGCACAGAACAGCCACCCGTCGCCGACCTGACGGCTGTCGTGGGTCGCGTCCACCAGGGCCACGTCGTCGCCACGGAGTTCCGCCTCGGGGAGGGCAGCGGCCACGTCGGACAGGTACGCCGTCACGGAAACGGTTCCTCGGAGCGCTCGAAGGGGGGCGGACGTCGGTCGTGCCGACGGAGCCGCGTCAGGCGCGGCGACGACCCCTCGCCTCGGGCCCGGGTCGGGCACCGAGCGAGAGGCGGGATGCACGGCGACGCGGGAGCCTAACGCCGTCGCGGAGCCCGTCGGTGCACCCCGCAACGGTCGCTCGGCCGTGCCACCGCCCACCGGTCAGTCGCCGACGGGGTCGCCGACCGGCGGAGAGCCCGGATCGTCGGGGGGCAGCGGCGGATCCTCGGTCGCGGCGGCGGCCTCCGCCGCCGCGAGGCGGGCCTCGTCGATGGCGTCGTCGAGGCTGCGCGAACCGCCGTCGGGCACCACCCGGCGTGCGGACAGCGCGGCACCCATCACCTCGCTGAAGACGGGCGCGGCCACCAGGCCGCCGTAGAAGGGCCGCGGCTCGTCGACCATGACCGCCACGACGATCTCGGGCGACTCCACCGGCGCGAAACCGACGAACGTGGCGATGTACTCGCCCGAGTAGCCGCGCGAGTCGGCGCTGGGCTTGCGGGCCGTGCCGGTCTTGCCGGCGGCGGTGTAACCCGGCACGGCGGCGCGGTTGCCGGTGCCGTGCTCGCCGCTGACGACCCGCTCCAGCATCGCCCGGACCTGGGCGGCGGTGTCGGCCGAGACGACCCGTTGCTCGCCGCCGCTGGCGGTCGGCGTCAGACGGCCGTCCTCGCCGACCGTGCCACGCACGATCTTGGGGGTGCGGGCGACGCCGTCGTTGGCCAGCGTGGCGTAGGAGGTGGCGAGCTGCATCAGGGTCACGGCGACACCCTGCCCGATGGAGATCGTCGGCAGCGAGGTGCCCCACCAGTTCTCGGTCGACATCAGCAGCCCGTCGGACTCGCCGGGGAAGCCGACCCCCGTGGACTGGCCGTAGCCGAACGCGCGCAGGTAGTCGTAGAGCCGCTCGGGGCCGAGCTCCTGGGCGAGTTCGATCGTGCCGACGTTGCTGGAGCGCTCCATGATGTCGCCGACCGTCCACGTCTCCCCCGGGTAGGGATGGGTGTCGGTGAACGTCTTGCCGCCGACCCGCACCCCCCGGCTGCTGGGCGTGACGGCGTCGGGATCGACGATGCCCTCCTCCACGGCGGCGGCGATCGTCAGCGCCTTCTGGGTCGAGCCGGGTTCGAACACGTCGGTCACGGCCCGGTTGCGCCAGGTGTCCGGTTCGGTGTTGCCGCGGTCGTTCGGGTCGAAGGTGGGGGTGCTGGCCATCGCGAGCACCTCGAACGACTTCGCGTCCATCACGACCACGCTGGCGCCCTTGGCACCGAACTCCTCGACGACGTCGGCCGCCGACTGCTGGGCGGCGTACTGGATGTCGCGGTCCAGCGTCAGAACCAGGTCGGTCCCGGGCTCGGACGGCGACAGCTCGCGGGTGCCCGAGGTGATGCCGAGCCCGCCGGGCGCCTGTTCGAAGGCCAGCATGCCCGGGCGACCCCGTAGCACGCGGTCGTACTGTGCCTCGAGGCCCTGCAGCCCCTCGCCGTCGATCCCGGTGAACCCGACGATCTGTCCGGCCAGGGGGCCGGCCGGGTACACGCGCTTGGGCTCGCTGAGCACGCCGATGCCGGGCAGGTCCAGGTCGCGGATGCGCTGGCCGAGCTCCCAGTCCAGCTGGCGGCCCAGGTAGACGAAGTGGGCGTCACGTTCCAGCCGGTCGCGGACGTCGGCGACGGAGAGATCGAGCAGCGGCGCCAACTCCTCCGCCGCCGCCTGGCTGTCACCGGCCGCCGGCACGGGTTGGCCGTCCGGAGTCTCGGTGGGCCGGTAGGCCCGCGGGTCGGCGTAGACCGTCGCCGACTGCACGGACGTCGCCAGCACGTCGCCCTCGCGGTCGTAGATGCGCCCGCGGGTAGCCGCGAGGTCCACGATCCGGGCCCGCTGGCGGACGCTGCGGTCGGCGTAGTCCGAGCCCTGGACGACCTGGATGTTCACGAGCTGTCCGAAGGTGAGCAGGAACACCAGGCCGTAGATCAGCAGCAGCCAGCGGATGCGGCGGGTCCCGACGTCACGGGCGGTCCGCTGGACGCGCGGGGCGCCAAGAGCACGGAACCGGCGCGGCTGCTGGGTCATCTAGCGCTCCACCGAGAGGACGGGCTTCAGGGGGTCGGCGGTCCGGCCGGCGCCGTCGAGTTCCGACACGGCGCCATCGGCCGGCAGGTTGCGGGCGAGCTGGACGTGACGGCCGGGCCCGCCGGGGACCAGGCCGAGCTCGGTCGCGGCGGCACGGATGCGGGCCGGGTCCTCCAGTGCCGCGACGTCGGCCACCAGTTGCGCGTAGACCCGCTCGGCCTCGTCGACCCGCCGGTCGAGCTCACGGGCCTGGACGGCGTCGGCGGCCGCCAGCGCGTTCAGGGTGACGGTCCCGAACACGGCGCCACCGAGCACGGCGATGATCAGCAGCGCGAACAACAGCGTGTGCCGCTTCTGCGGCTCGCCGACCACTTCGAGGTGGCGCTGCGGATCGTCGGTGTGGACGTGCTTGCGGGGGGCGGTGAGGGCGCTCAACGTCAGGACTCCAGGCGGCGGACCACGCGCAGGCGGGCCGCGGTGGCGCGGGGGTTGGCGGCGGCCTCGTCGGGCGACGGCCGCTCGGGACGACGGATCAGGTGCTCGACCTGCGGGGTGCGGCCACAGGCACACACGGGCAGGCCTGGCGGGCAGACGCAGCCGGTGGCCGCGTCGGCGAAGGCGCGCTTGACGGCGCGGTCCTCCAGGGAGTGGTAGCTCAGGACGGCGAAGACGCCGCCGACCGCCAGGCGGTCGAGCGCGACCGGCAGGATCTGCTCCAGCGCGTCGAGCTCACCGTTGACGGCGATGCGCAGCGCCTGGAAGGTCCGGGTGGCGGGGTGGCCGCCGGTGCGGCGTGCCGCCGCGGGGATGGCGTTTCGGACCACCTCGGCCAGCTCGACCGTGCGCGACAGGGGACGTGCCGCCACCACGGCACGCGCGATGCGGTCGGCGAAACGCTCGTCGCCGTAACGGCGCAGGATCCGCGCCAGTTCGCGGGCATCGAGGTCGTTGACCAGGTCGGCGGCCGTGCGCGGCAGGTCCGGGTCCATCCGCATGTCGAGCGGCCCGTCCTGGCGGTAGCTGAAGCCGCGCTCGGCCTCGTCGACGTGCATGGAGGAGATGCCCAGGTCGAGGAAGACGCCCGCGACCCGGTCGATGCCGAGGTCGTCGAGCACCTCGGCGATCCCGTCGAAGCGCGTGCGGACCAGGTGCACCTCGACGGCCCCGCCGACCTCGGCCAGGTGGGCCCGCGCCAACGCGAGCGCGTGCGGGTCGCGGTCGAGGCCGACCAGCGTGGCGTGGCCGTACCGATCGGCACGGGCCTGCAGCACGGCGGCCGCGTGGCCGGCCGCGCCGAGCGTGCCGTCGACGTACACGCCGTCGGGCGCGTCCGCGAACAGCGCGACGACCCGGTCGAGCAGGACCGGGACGTGAGGGGCGCCGTCGCGTGGCTGGGTCATGGGGCTCGCGATCATGTGAAGGTGAACGGGGCGTCGAGGCTGGCGAACGCCTCCTCGGCCGCTTCGCGGTACTGGTCCCAGGTCGCGCGGTCCCAGATCTCGACCTTCTCGTCCGCACCGTTGACGGTGAGGTCCTTGTCGAGTCCGGCGTAGGTGCGCAGCCGCGGCGGGATGGTGACGCGGCCCTGGGCGTCGGGCTTCTCCTCGTGGGCGCCAGCGAGGAACACGCGCAGGTAGGCCCGTGCCCGCTGGTCCTCGCGGGGCACGGCACGCAGTTCCTCGACCCGGCGCTCGAAGGCGGTCAGGGGGTAGACGTCGATGCAGCGGTCCTGCGAGGGAGCGAAGACCAGGCCGCTGGAGAGCCGCTCACGGAAGCGCGCGGGCAGGATCACGCGCCCCTTGGCGTCCAGCGTGTGCTGGTGCTCTCCGAGGAACAACCCCGTCCCTGCCTGTTCGTTGCCTCGTGCTCCCCCGGCCGGGAAAGCCCTCCACTTCGCGCCACTCTACGTCACCCGGACACCAGTCGGCAACGACCCGGGTCACGAAAGCGCAGGTCATCGCCGACTTCTGGCCGACCTCGCCCGACGGTGGTCGGCCCGCCGCCGGGCTGGCGAGCGGACGGCCTGGATCGGGCGAACGCGGCGAAACGCCGAGTCGGTCGCACGGAGTGGCGCGAAGTGGCGCGCCCGCGTGGCGCGAAGTGGCGCGCCCTCGCGCCGAGACGGTTGCGTGCATCCGGGCGCGCACGGGCGGCGGGTCCGGATGCACGCACGACTCGCGGGTGGCGAGGTCGTGCGTCAGGCGGTGGGGTCCATCAGCCGCAGCAGACCGCCGAACCAGATCGACGACAGGGTCCGCACCACCGAGGCGCGCTGTGCCTCGTCGTCGGTCGTCATGCCCTGGGTCGCGTAGCCCTCCACCATGGCGACCAGCGCGGCGGCGGCCACCTCGGCGTCGTGCGGGGTGGCGTCCAGGGCCGGGGCGAGGTTCTCCGCCACCCGTTCGACGTAGCCGACCCGGACCTCTCGGAGCCGGTCGCGGAAGTGCTTGTCGTGGGCGCTGGCCTCCAGCCAGGTGCGCACCACGTCGGCGTGCTGGGAGAACACGTCGACGAAGCGGTCGATGACCGCGGCGATGGTGGCGAGGACGTCGGGGCCCTCCCACGGCTCGTCGACCACCGACTGCAGCTGCCCGGCCGTCTCCTCGATCAGGGCGTCGAGCACGGCCGCCTTGTTCTCGAAGTACGTGTAGAAGGTGCCGTGGCTGACGCCGGCCCGGGCGACGACGTCCTCGACCCGCGCCGCCGCGTAGCCACGCTCTGCGAACACCGCGCGGGCGGCCTCGCGCAGACGCGCGGCCGTGCGTTCGCCGCGGGTCGTGCGCGGCGCGACGGGCTCGCCGGTCACGGCCTCTCCTGGTTCACCGGTGCGGGCACCGTAGTGGCCGGACGGCCTCACCCGCGAGGTGGCACCACGTCCGTTGACACCGATGTCGACGTCAGGCACCGTGCGGCGAGCCAGCGATCGGGATGCAGCATGGCGTTCGACTGCGACGGCTGCGGGCGGCAGCAGGACGGTCGGCGGGTCGTGTTCAGCACCGAGGCGACCGACGAGACCGGGCTGGACGTCGAGGTGACCAAGCGCTGGGTCACCTGCCCGGACTGCGCCGACGAGGTGTTCGGCCGGATCGGCATGCGCTCGCCCTGGGACGACGCCGACGGTCGGGCCCTGACGTATCCGGACCAGGTGCTCACCGAACCGGCGCTGACGCCCGTCCACCCCGGCTGAGCCGATCCGCCGTCGCCGCCCGCCGGCCGGAAGGCCGTGGGTACCATCGGCCAGCCGACAGGGAGGGACGCGGGCATCGTGTTCCGCGCGCCGTCCCGCCGCGGAGCGTCCGCGGCCCCGACCACCGGGCAGACGGGGAGGACCGTGTGACCACGACCGACGGCGCGACACGCCCGCGACCGGATCTCGGGACCGTCGCCACGACGTTGAAGGCCATCGAGGACAACGTCACCCAGGTGGTCCGCGGCAAGGCCGCCGAGGTCCGGCTCGCGCTCACCACACTGCTCGCCGAAGGCCATCTGCTGGTCGAGGACGTCCCGGGCGTCGGCAAGACCCTGCTGGCCAAGGCATTGGCGCGCTCCATCGACTGTTCCGTCGCCCGCGTGCAGTTCACGCCCGACCTGCTGCCCTCCGACGTCACGGGCGTGACCGTCTACTCGCCCGACACCGGCGAGTTCGAGTTCCGGCCCGGTCCGGTCTTCGCGAACCTCGTGCTCGGTGACGAGATCAACCGCGCCGGACCCAAGACCCAGTCCGCGTTGCTGGAGTCCATGGAGGAGCGCACCGTCACCATCGACGGGACGACCCACGAACTCGCGCGTCCCTTCATGGTCATCGCCACCCAGAACCCCATCGAGCTCGAAGGCACCTATCCCCTGCCCGAAGCCCAGCGGGACCGCTTCTTGATGCGGATCTCCATCGGGTACCCGCACCAGGACGACGAGCTCGACATCCTGCGCACCCACGGGGCCGACGACCGGATGCGGGCCCTGCAGCCGGTCGCGGACGCCGCGGCGGTCGCCGAGGCGATCGTGGCCATCCGCGACGTCCACGTCAGCGAGGCCGTCGCCCGGTACCTCGTCGCACTGTGCCGGGCCACCCGCGCGCACACCGAGGTGGAGCTCGGGGCCTCGCCGCGCGCGTCGCTGGCGATGCTGCGCGCCTGCCGGGCCGCGGCGGCCGTCGACGGACGTGACTACGTCACGCCGGACGACGCCAAGCGCCTGGCGGCCCACGTGCTCCCGCACCGGCTCATCCTGCGTCCCGAGGCGCAGCTCGCGGGCCACGACCCCTCCCACGTCGTCGCCGACGTCGTCGACGGCGTGCCGGCGCCGACGGAGTGACCCACATGCCCCGGCGGCCGACCCGAGGGCCCTTCGGGCTGTTCACCCAGCGCGGGCTCGGCCTGCTGGGCGGCGCGGTCGCGCTGTGGGTCGCGGCGCGCGGCTTCGGGGTACGTGAGTTGCAGATGGCGGCGGTCGCGCTGCTGGCGCTGCTCCTGTTGAGCCTGCTGTTCCTGCTGTTCACCTCGACCCGCCTGCACGTCGACCGGCTGGTGCGTCCCGGACGGCTCTTCCACGACGGGGTCGGCGAGGTGGAGCTCACCATCACCAACACGGGGCGGCTGCCGACCGCCACCATGGAGGTCCGTGACACGGTCCCGGCGATGCTGAGCTCGCGGTCCGCGGCGGTGGTCCCGCCGCTGCGGGCGGGGACGCGGACGACGGTCCGCTACCCCGTCCGAGGGCTGCAGCGCGGCCGGTTCACGGTCGGGCCGGTCGTGGTGGCGATGCGCGACCCGTTCGGCGTCGTCACCCGCCAGCGCGTGCTCGGCAACGCCGGGGAGCTGGTCGTCTACCCGCCCATCTGGCGCCTGCCGGACGGCGTGCCGCTCGGCGGCACCACCAACATGGGCGGCGAGGGACGTCCGCGGCCGCTGCCCAGCGGCGAGGACCTCGCCAACGTTCGCGAGTACGTGCGCGGCGACGACCTGCGGACCGTGCACTGGCCCACCACCGCCCACCGCGGCAAGCTGATGGTCCGCCAGGCCGAGTCGCCACAGGACCCGCGCGTCGTGCTGGTCCTCGACGTCCGTGGCGACCGGCATACCGGCCGGGGCCCGTCCGCGAGCTTCGAGACCGCCGTGTCGGCCGCCGCGAGCATCACCTACCACGTGTCCGCCCGCGGGCGCCAGGTCGTGCTCCTGGACCGGCCACTGCCGGCGCCACCACGGTCGCTGCCGTGGCAGGAGTGGCTGGAACGTCTCGCCGACGCCACCCCCGCCGAGGTGGACCTGCCGGCCCTGCTGCAACAGGTCGGCCAGGGCACCGCCGGTGACGGCACATTCATCGGGGTGCTGACGATCCCCGACCCGCTGGAGTTGCGCACGCTCGTCCGCGCCGGCCGGGGCTTCTCCACACGCATCGCGGTGCTCGTCGACGCGGACAGCCACCAGGGCCGCGCGAGCGCCGCATCGCGCGAGCACACCCAGGCCACCGCGGCCGCGCTGCAGGCGGCCGGCTGGCGGGTCACGGTGGTGGCGGCCGGCGAGCGACTCGACGAGCGCTGGCAGCAGTTGCTGCGACGCCCCCGGCTGGCGGTCACATGAGACGTCGCGACGGGATCCTCGCGGTCGTCACCCTGCTGGTGGTGCTGGCCACGCTGCCGGCGTACGGGCGCGTCTTCGGCGACCCCGCCTGGCGTGGGCCGGTGATCGTCGCCGCGCTGCTCGCGCTCGTCACCGCCGCGGCCCTGCGGGCCCTGCGCGTGCCGTGGTGGGTGGCCCTGGTCGTCTCCGCCGGGGCACTGGCGATGCTCACCTACGTCCTGCACCTTCCGCCCGACGGGCTGCTGCCCGGCACCGAGCAGTGGCAGCAGGCACGGGAACTGTTCGCCGAGGCGCTGGTCGAGATCCGCGAGACCCCCTCCCCCGCACCGGTCCTCCCGGGGTTGCTGTTGCTCCTGACCACGGGTTTCTGGGCCGTCACGCACCTCGCCCACGAGGTCGTGGTCCGCTGGCGCCGGGCCGGGCTCGGCCTCGTGCCGGTGCTGGTGTTGTGGGCGGTGCCACTGGCGATCACCGCCGGCGACGGCCCGACGTGGCGGGTCGCCGTGCCGTTCCTCGCCGGCGCCGGCCTGCTCCTCCTGCTCTCGGCACCCGACGCACTGCCAGCAGGGCAGCGCCCGGTGCCGCGGGCGACGACCAGCGGACTTGCCGTCGGCACCGCCGCGATCGTGGTCGCCGTCGTGGCCCCCGGCGTGCTCCCCGGCTACGACGCCGAGGCCTGGATCGACCTCGGTTCGGCCGCCGACCCCCGGGGCTATCAGCCGATCGTCGACGTGTCCGATCGCCTCAAGCTGCCGACCGAGCGCGACGTGCTGCGGGTGCGCACCGAGCAACGCACCTACCTGCGCCTGGCCGGCCTCGACAGCTTCGACGGCTTCACCTGGCGCCTCGGCCCCACCGGCGAGGGCTCCTACCGGCCGGATCCGTCGTCGCTGTTCTCCGCCCGCGACGTCCTGCCGCCCGAGGCCGACGCCTCCGCCTCCGAGCCGCTGTTCGTCGACGTCGAGGTCCTCGAGCTGCAGAACATCTACGTGCCGGTCCCCTACCAGCCCGTCCAGGTGCTGGGCCCGCAGCGCGACGAGATGGTGTGGTCCACCGAGGGCGGCTTCCTCGCGACCTGGGACACGGTCGACGGTGAGCTCGCCGGCCAACCACGTGTCGGCGTGCGGGAAGGCGTGACCTACCGCGTCCAGGCGTCCCGACCCACCCCGAGCTACGAGCAGCTCCGCGAGGTGGAGATCGACGACGCGACGCGCGAACGGCTCACGCAGTTGCCGCGCGAGTACGAGGGGCTGCGCGAACAGGCCGAGGAGGTCTACGCCGCCGCGGACGCGGACACGACGGTCGACCGCGCGCTGGCGCTGCAGGAGTGGTTCATCGGCGACGAGGGCGGATTCACCTACGACCTCGACGTCCCGGCGCTGCGCGGCGACCGTGCCCTCGAACGGTTCGTGCTCGAGGACAAGGTCGGCTACTGCGAGTACTTCGCCACGGCGATGGCGGTCATGCTCCGCGAGACCGGCATCCCCGCCCGCGTGGCCGTCGGGTTCCTGCCGGGCCGGTTGTCGGCGCCGGCCGATCCCGCACTGGGGCGCGAGATGGACGAGTACACCGTGTCCACCCGCGATGCCCACGCCTGGGTCGAGGTGCTGTTCCCCGGGTACGGGTGGGTCACGTTCGAGCCCACCCCCCGCGACGACCGCACCCAGATCGTGCCGCGCGAGGCGGACCTGACGCCACTGGAGAACGAGCGTGAACGCGCCGCACGCCTGCGCGCCGAGGAGCGCGAGGAGCAGGGTCCCGACGCGCGCGACAACACGACGCCGAACGTCCCGCTCCCGCTGCCCAACGAGGACACCGCCCCACCACAGGCGACCTCACCGGAGGCGGGCACGCAGGCAGGACGCACGGCGATCTGGCCGCTCGCGCTGATCGGCCTGGGCCTGCTCGGCGTGGCCCTCGTGACCGTCCGCTCCCAGCGGGGCCGAGCCCGGTCGGCCGGCGACGGACCGGCCGGTCGGGTCCTCATGTCGCAGCGTCGCCTGCTCGCGGGCGCGGCGTCGTTGGGGCTCGTCCGCCGCCCGTCCGAGACCACCCCGGAGCTGGTCGCCCGCTGGCAGGCCGAAGGGCGGGTCGACGGGGCGGGCACGCGGTTCGCTCAGCTGGCGCAACGCGCCGCGTTCGGCGGCGACGTCGACGACCGCCTCGCCGACGAGGCCGAGGTGCTGGCCACCGAGCTCGAGGAGGACCTGCGGGCGTCGGTGGACACCCGCGACCGGCTGCTGTCGCCCGTGCGCGTGCCCGTCACGCAGGGTGTGTCACGGACCCGCGAGCTCGTCGGCGCCGTCCGCGACCGCTGGCGCGGGTGAACCGACGGAGGCGCAGCAGGCGGCATCGCGGCGACACCGGACCCGCCTGAGGGAGCGGGCCGGACGTCAGCTGGACTCGTCGGGAGGAACCGGCGCGGGCGTCGGCTGTTCCGGACGTTCGCGGAGTGCCGTCGCACCGAGGAGGATGGCGCCCAGCAGCAACGCCATGCCGACGACACCGAAGGCGATGCTGAACGTCAGCCCGAGCAGCGACAGGACCCCGAGCACCGCCATCGCGACGGCCAGGCGAAGCCGCAGCGTGCGGGACGGGCCTTTTCGGGTTCGGCGCGCACGGGCGACGAACCGTGGATCCTCGGCGGCGAGCTGACGCTCGATCTCCGCGAGGATCCGCTCCTCGTGCTCGGACAACGGCATACGGATTCCACGTGGCCGACGGTCGTGAGAATGTACCGACGGGCCGGGGGCGGTGCACCCTGTCGTGTGGCCGATGCGCGCCCCGGCCGACGTCGCGGCGCCAGGGGTGCGCGACACCGATCCGACCGGCCCCGCGGCTCCGGATGCCTCGTCTCGGCGAGGTCGGTCAGGCGCCGACGAAGCGTGGCAGCCTGCCGTGCCATCTCGCGGTCACCGCTTCGGTGAAGTCGGGTCCGGAGAGGCAGGCGAGCTGCGTGGCGGCCTCCGCACCCAGTGCCTCGGTGCGGCCACGTTCGAGGTTCTCGCGCAGCAGCCGGGGCGCACGGCGGAGGGCGCCGGGACCGGCCGCGAGCCGTGCGGCCAGTGCATGCGCCTCCCCTTGCGGGTCCTCGCCGCCCAGCCGGAGCTCGGCCAGCCCCATCGCGAGTGCCTCGTCGGCCTCGACGGTGCGGGCGGTGAGCGTCAGCTCCGTCGCCCGGCCGAGACCGACCAGGCGCGGCAGTCGCCACGTGCCGCCGAGGTCGGGTACGAGGCCCCAGTCGGCCTCCTTGACGGCGAGGCGGGCGGTCGGCGCCACGGCGCGGAGGTGGCAGGCGAGCGCCAGCTGGATGCCGCCTCCGAAGCAGTATCCCTCGATCGCGGCCAGCGTCGGCTTGTCGAGGTCTTCGAACGCGGAGAAGGCGTCCTGGAGCCCGCCGATGAACTCGGGCGTCACGCCGCCCTGCACCTGGTCGCCGAACACGGAGACGTCGATGCCCGAGGAGAACGTGCCGCCCTCGCCGGCGACGACGACCGCGCCCACCCGGTGGTCGTCGGCTGCCCGGCCGGCGGCGTCGCGAAGTCCCTCGAACACCTCGAGGGACATCGCGTTGCGCTTGTCGGGTCGCTGGATCGTGACGTGCGCCACACCCTCGGCGATCTCGTAGCCGACGGCCTCGCTCATGTGTTGCCCTTCGCGTCACAGGGGACCGCGATCCTCGCAGGTGGCGTCCGCCGGTGACGAACCATCGGCGGGTCGCCCCGTCCGCGGACCCGGATCTGGCGTCGCGAGCGGGCCAGTAACTAGGATCGCCCGGCGACGATCGCAGGGCCATGAGGGGCCGCCGGAGGGGACGCCGGCGACATGGCCGGACTCGGGGACGTCTTGCAGCACTATCAGGGGGAGGACCGTCGTAACGCGCTGGTGTGTGCGTCGGTCGGTCCGGGGTGGACGCTGGCCTGGTTGCCGCTGGTGGTGGTCGCGGCCCTGCCGGCGATCACACTGGCGGACCGACTGAACGAGTTGGCGCTGCTGGGTCGGCCGACCTGGCGTGCCGTGACGGTGGCCTTGGCCGTCGTGCTGTCCCTGGTAGCCGCCCTGCTCCACCGGGCGACGGGTGAGGCGCGCGCGGTGCGCCTGTGTACTGCCACCGCGCTCCTGGCCGCCGCGAGCCTGCCCGCCTCGGTGCTCGGTGGCCGCCAACCGCGGCTCGGCGACGCGCTCGTGGTGGCGGGCACCGCCGTGGCGGGCTGGTGGTCGGTGCGCCTGTCCGACACCGCGGAGGTCGACACCTCGCTCCGCCCCGCGCCGGACGTGGTCCGTGGCCTCGGTGCGCTCGTCGTCGCGATGCTCGCGATCGTCGGCGCCGGCGAGGTGATGGGCGCCGTGCCGGTGCCGGTGCTGGCGGCAGCGGTGGCGACGATGCTGTGGACGGTCGCCGCCGCGCGTCTGCTGGTTCGTTGGCGCAGCCGCAGCGCGACCGCCCTGCAGGCCTGGACGGCCACCTTCGCGGTCGGCATGGCGGTGGCAGAGGCGGCTCGGCTCGTGGCCCGGTGGTCGCTGCAGCCGGGGTGGTTCCTGACCAGCGCGGTCGTGCGCTTGGCGGGTCTGCTCGTGCTGACGGTCGGCGTGGTGTACCTGCTCACCCAGTCGCTGGAGGTGCGTCGTTCCGAGCTGCACCTGCTGCGGGTCGAGCGCGTCCGTTCCGAGCGCGACCGCGAACACCAGCAGCTGCAACTCCAGCACGAGGTCCGCAATGCGCTGCTGGGTCTGGAGGCCGCGACCGCCGTCCTGCGCGGCGGGGAACGCCTGGCCCCGGACCGGCGCGAGGAGATGACCGCCGCGCTGGCCACCGGTCTGTCCCGGCTGCGTGTCCTGTTGCTCCCGGACGGCCAGCGGACGGCGGCGACGACCGTCCCCATCGGCCAGATCGTCGTGCCGACGGTCCTGCTGGCCCGGGCACGCGGTACGCAGCTCCTCCTCGACGGCGACCTCGACGCGACCGTCCAGTGCGTACCCGGGGCCCTGGCACAGGCACTGGACAACCTGCTGGTGAACGCCGACCGCCACGGCCGTGCCCGGGAGGTGCCCGCGCTCGTCCAGGTCGACCGCGACGGCGACCGCGTGCTCGTGCGCGTCAGCGATCGTGGTCCCGGCGTGCCCGACGGCCTGCGGGAGCAGGTCTTCGCGCCGGGCGTGACGCTCGCCGCCACCGGCGGTCACGGCGTCGGCCTCCCGCTCGCGCGTCGGCTGGTGCGCGAGGCCGGCGGTGAGCTGTGGGTCGATGCAGGCCTGGATCACGGCGCCTGCTTCGTGATGTCACTCCCCCTGGCTGGCTCGATGGACGCCGCCGGCGCCGGCGCCGGTGAGGAGCAGCGTGATCAACTCGTCTGAGGCGACCGAGCCCAGGTACCGGCCGTCGCTGGCGGTCAGTGCCGCGCCACTGCCGGTACCGCCGGTTTCGTCCAGAGTCGCGTACAGCAGCGCTCGGATGTCCGTGCGGTCCTGCGGGTCGAGCACGACCGCGACGTCGAAGACCTCCTCGGTGCCGACCGGCGCGACCGCCACCTCGACACCGCCGGCGCGCAGCACGGTGCACAACGTGTCCACGAGCAACGGCGGACGGGCCGCGAGCACGACGCGGCGGGGTGGAGGCGAAACGGCTGTCACACCCGCAGTCGACCATGCCCACTCCACGGCCGCATCACACGAATTGGGGAAACGCGCGTGACCAGTCGCCTGGCCATCGTCGAGGACCACGGGCTGATCGCGCACACGGTCGCGTCGGCGTTCCGCAGCCGCGACGTCGAGGTCACCGTCGTGCCGCCGGCGTCCGCCGACGCCCTCGTGACGACGGTCGTCGGCCTCGCCCCCGACCTCGCGCTGGTCGACCTCGACCTCGGTGACGACGTCAGCGCGCTGGACCTGCTGCCCGCCCTGGCCGAGCACGAGGTCCCCGCCGTCGTGCTGACCGGCGTACGTGACCGCGTCCGTCACGCGCAGTGCGTCGCCGCCGGCGCCCGTGCGGTGCTCACCAAGGACGGTTCGTTCGATGAGCTGGCGGCGACGGTGGACCGGGCGCTGGCGGGCGAGCCGCTGCTGTCCCGCCACGAGCGCGAGGAACACCTCGCGTTGCTGCGCCAGCACCAGCGCGCCGAGGAGGCCCGGTTGGCACCGTTCCGCGAGCTCACGCCGCGCGAGGCCGAGGTGCTGGCCGGCCTGATACGTGGCCGGTCCGTGGAGCAGATCGCGACCGAGTGCGTGGTGGCGGTGTCGACCGTTCGCAGCCAGGTGCGTGCCATCCTGCGCAAGCTCGGCGTCAGCTCACAGCTGGCCGCGATCGCCCGCGCCAAGGAAGCCGAGTGGCAGCCGCCCAGCGGCTCCTGAGGCGGCGATTCGCCGACGTTCCTCAACTTTGAGGATGTCACGAGCGTCGACGCCCGGGAGTCTTCGGCCTGTCAGAGCGCGGGTGCGACGGCAATGACGCACCGACCGAGAACTGGTCGCCAGGTCCGTGTCGAGCCAAGTGGCGAATCCACCCCCCGCGCACAGCTCGCCACACGGGCGAGCAATCAAGGGGTGAAACGTGAACAAGAAGATTCTGGGCTCCGGCGTCGCCGTCGTTGCGGCCGCCGCACTGCTCACCGGCGGCACCTTCGCCGCCTGGAGCGACTGGGACACCATCGAGGACAACAGCTCGGGTGCCGACCACCTCACGCTTGACCTCAACGGCAGTGGCATTGAGGGCTTCTCGAACGTCAAGCTCGCGCCGGGCGTCGAGGTCGAGCGCCAGTTCGTCGTCGCTAGCCGCGACGGTGAGACGGTGCCGGCGGCCGATCTCTACATCTCGATGGAGGAACTCGTCGGCAAGGAAGACGGCTGCCGCGGCAACAGTGAGCGAGAAGAGCAGGAGGCGATTTACGAGACCACCTGCGACGCGGAGTTCGAGACTGAGGAATTCCGGTTCGACGAACACGGTCAGTTCATCAAGGAGGCGCGCATCAACATCACCTCCACGAACGTGCCGACGGACGACCTCGACACCGCCTGCAACTCGACCCTCAACCCGCGGGGTGGCCGTCTGAACTCCATGTCGCTGCAAGACTTCGCGGCGAAGGATCGTGTGAGCCTCCTCAGCGCGGGCGAGACGCTCGGTAAGGGCGAGGGCGTCTGTGTGGGCGTCGTGATCCAGCTCCCGCAGAACGCGACCAACGCTTCCCAGGGCGACAGCGCAAGCTTCGATCTGCGTTTCGACCTCGAGCAGGCGATCAGCTGAGGCTGAAGCCGACGACCGGGTGGGCTGAGGCCCGCCCGGTCGCTCCATGTTCGGTTGCTTGGAGGAGATGTCGACCATGACGGCCATCGCGCGCGCGGCCAGCAGGCTGGCGACAGCCGCAGCGGTGCTGCTGGCTGTTCTCGTTCTCGCGGTGGCCTTCGTGATTCCTCGCCTGACCGGTGGCGCGGCGCTCACCGTGTTGAGCGGATCGATGACCCCCACGTATCCGGTGGGATCAATCGTCCTCGTGGTCCCGGCGAACCCGACCGAGATCGTGCCGGGTGACGTCATCACCTTCCAGACGCAGCCGGGCGTCCAGGAGTTCGTCACCCACCGTGTCGTTCGCGTGCAGGACACTGATCCGCTCAGTTTCGTCACCAAGGGCGACGCCAACTCCGGCGAGGACCGGGAACCGGTCCCCGCGGGCGCCGTTCGCGGCACCGTCCGGTTTCACCTTCCGTACCTGGGGTCGATCTCCGACTTCGTGCGGACGCCGGCGGGGATGCTGACCCTCGGTGGGCCGCTCCTACTGCTCTTCATGGTCCAACAGTTCGCGAACATGCGAAGCGAACTCCGCCGCGAGCGGACAGACGCCTCCCACGACTCCCCCACCGCGACGGAGAAAGTGGACAGCCGTGCCTGACTCTCGCAGCGCTCCCGTTGCGCGAACGCGGCGCGCCGACCGGCCGCGTCGGCGACGCGCACGCTGGCGTCGCTGCAGCGCCGCTACGGCGTCGCTCGCCCTCGTGCTGGCGACCGCGAGCCTCGTCGTACCCGGCACGTACGCCGCGTGGTCCGACTTTGACGTCATCGAGGGGAATTCGGTCGGCGCCGACGTCTGGGAGCCGGACGAGGTCGAGTTCCGGATCATCGTCTGCCAGACGATCAACGTCGGCGAGCAGGGCCGCGTCCGCGTGCTGATCCCACAGACGGCGGCCTTCAACCCTATGGATCTCGACGTCACGACCCTCCGCTTCGGCGCGGAGGGCCACGAGGTGGCGCCCGTACTCGAGGACAAGGGCCTTGGCGGCGTGTGCGAGCCAGGCCCGGCTCGAGGCCGCGTCCTCTACTTCGACATGCCGGTACCGGAGCTGACCCCTGACGACACGCACGGCTGCGTCATCGGGGCGCTGCTCGATGGATCTCCTGGCCGTGGCTGCACGACCCTCGAGTACTCGAGCAGTCCTAGGCCCGCGTTACTCGAGGATTCCGAGGTAGAGCAAACGCGCGATGACCTCGAGAAGTCTGCGGCCGAAGCCGAGGCTCCGACGGACGTGCCGGTGCCGGACGGCGACGTCACCGACGACGAGCGCCCTCTGGATACTTCAGGCGACGGCACCGGGCGGACGACGGAACAGCGCCCCGGCGAGACCGACCGAGGGGCATACCTCGATGACACCACTGTCGAGGAGAGCCAGCCCATCCAGCCGGCCGAAGCCCCGACGGTGGACGTCGATGTCGACGAACCCGCAGGTGTCGAGAGACGACCGTGATGCCACCGTCAGCTCCTTTCACGCGGCGTCTGACACTGGTGCCCACCTTGACGATGCTGCTCCTGGCATCAGCGGCCGTCGTCCACGCGCAGTCGCCGGCGATTGACATCCGGATCCTCGATGCACATGGCGACGTCGTGCCGGCGATCGAGGTCGAGGGGATCTATCCCACCGCTACCGCCGAGCACCTCGTCTTCCTGACCGTCGGCGCGTCGGGTGGCGTCGGCCCCTCGAACGTCGACGTGGAGATCCGCGACCTGCGTGACTACGAGAACGGGTGCTCACGTCCGGAGGTGCGAGCGGGCGACACGACGTGCGGACCCGGCCCGGACCAGGGCGAGCTATCCGGGCAGCTGGAGATGACCTGGCAACGAGGCGTCGCTGACAGCGACGACACGTGCGCGGTCGACGAGACTCTCCTCTCCGGATCGACCCTGCGCGACCTCGAGGGGGTCCGCATCGGCATCGGCCAGGTCGGGACCGATGAGCGCATCTGCCTCGCCCTCACGCAACACTTCCGCGCGGATCCGAGGAACAACCTGGCACAGGGCGACTCCTCCGTGTTCGACCTACGCGTCCATGCCGAGCAGGTGCTCGGGGACGCCCGCGACGCACCTGATACCTCGCCCGAAGTGGTTCCGCCGGAGGACGTCGACGGCGGTTCTGTCCCTGAGGGCAAAGACGACGAGAGTGCCGATGGCCGGCAGGAGACGGTCCTGTCAGAACGCCATGATCGGACGGCCCGGACTTCACCAGACTCGGTACCCGACACCCGCGGCCTGCCGCGCACCGGTTTCGACCTGTCAGTGCTCGTCGCGGTCGCTGCCCTCGCACTGTTGGCCGGGCTCCGCGTGCTGCGCCGCCCACGGAAGCCACCGGGGTAGGGTGGAGGGCTGCCGTCGGAGCGAGGTACCGATGCTCGAACGCGAATGGGTCAGCGTCCGTGATCCCGCCGACGACCATCGGCGCTACACCTTCGACGTCTCGTTCCTGCTGTCCAACTACACCTGCATCTACGGCGCCGGCTGCCAGGGCATCACCGCGGACGACGACCCGATCCTCGGGTGTTGCATCCACGGCGCCTACCTCAACGAGGACGACGACGCCGAGGAACTGCTGCGCATCGTCGAGGAGGATCTCGACCCCGCGACGATGCAGTTCCACCGGCAGGCGATGCGCAAGGGACTGCTGGTCGAGGACGAGGAGGGCGAGCAGCACACGCGCGTGCACAAAAGCGCCTGCATCCTGTTGAACCGGGCCGGATTCCCCGGCGGGGAAGGGTGCGCGTTGCACCACCTCGCCGAGCGGCAGGGTGTCCACCACATGACCCACAAGCCGGTCGTGTGCTGGCAGGTGCCGCTGCACCGCACGGTCTCCGAGGAGACGGCCGACGACGGGGCCACCCTGGAGGTGCACACCATCGCCGCCTACCAGCGCGGTCACTGGGGCGAGGGCGGCGCCGATTTCGGCTGGTGGTGCCTCGACGACGACCAGGCCTTCGTCGGCCGGCGACCGGTGTACCGCTCCATGGAGACGGAGTTACGCACCATGGTGGGCGACGACGTCTACGACACCCTGGCGGGCTTCCTGGACCAGCGACGTGGACAGCGTGGACGGGTGCGGTTCCTGCCGATGCTCTGACCGTTCAGCGGTCGTCGAGCCGACGGTCGTCCGCGCTGGGGGTGTCGTCCGGCTCGTCCTCGTCGAGCAGCGCCGCGTACGAGACGCCGATGCCGCGGAAGCGCTCGGCGACCGAGTCGGCGACCCGTTCGACGTCCTCCCAGCGGCGATCGCCCCAGCCCGGCTGGGCATCGGTGGCGTCGGCCGGGAACAGCTCCTTCGGCGCATCCAAGGCGAGCTGTCGGGCGGCGTCACCGTCGCCGAGGTTGGACACCCCCACGCCGAGCAGGCGGACCCGTGCCCGCTCCAGGCGCAGCCCGTCGAGCAGGTCGGTGGCGACGGTGACGAGGTCGTGCGTCCGGTCGGTCGGCGCCGGCAGGGTCGAGGACCGGGTGACCGTCTCGAACGAGCCGAAGCGGACCTTCAGCGTGATGGTGCGCCCGGACAGGCCGGCCTTGCGCAGACGGCGGCCGACCTTCTCGCACAGGCGCAGCAACTGGCGGCGCAGGACGTCCGGATCGTCGATGTCCTCGTCGTAGGTCTGCTCGGCCGAGACGGACTTCGTCGGTTGGACCGGGGTGACCGACCTGGGGTCCTCACCGCGCGCGAGGCGATGCAGGTTGTTGCCGGCGACGTCGCCGACGACCCGCTGCAGCGTGCGCAGGTCCGCGTCGGCCAGTTGCCCGACGGTCGTGAACCCGTAGGCGGTCAGCCGCTCGACGGTCTTCGGGCCGGCGCCCCACAGTTCGGCGACCGGCAGCGGGCGCAGCCGTCGCCGCACCTCGTCGCCGGGCCAGTGCAGCAGACCGTCCGGTTTGGCCTTGGCCGACAGCAGTTTCGCGACGGACTTGGTCGGGCCGATCCCGACCGAGCAGGGCAGGTCCAGGCGCCGACGCACGTCGGCGCGGATGTGCCGCGCGATCTCCACCGGCGGCCCGAACAGCCGGACGGCGCCGGAGACGTCGAGGAAGGCCTCGTCGAGCGAGAGCGGCTCGACCAGCGGCGTGTAGCTCTGCAGGATCGTCATGACCTCGCGCGAGACGTCGCGGTAGACGTCGAACCGCGGGGCGGCGACCACGAGGTCCGGACACAGGCGCCGGGCGCGGACCATCGGCATGGCGCTGCGGACGCCGAAGCGGCGGGCCTCGTAGGAGGCGGCGGCAACGACGCCCCGGCCTCCTGCACCGCCGACGACGACCGGACGTCCCCGCAGGCCCGGGTCGTCGCGCTGTTCGACCGAGGCGTAGAACGCATCCATGTCGACGTGGAGGATCGGCTCGTCGACACGGGCGGTCACGACCTGCTCCTCCTCGCGCGGCACGGCCCGGCGCGGTTCCCGTTCGTGATGCGGGCGACCGAACGCACGTTCGCCGTAGCGTACCGGCCGGGGGCCCACGTCCGTGGCGAAGGGGCTGCGGTGACGGATGAGCATGCGAATGTGAACGATCACTAACCTTTGCCGTCCGACTCCTCTTCCCCCGCTGCGACGAAGGGCTCCACCGATGCCGATCCAGGCCGTATCCGACCACGTCGCGGTGGCTGTGCCGTCGATCGAGGACGCGGCCGGCCGCTGGCACGACGCGCTCGGTGGTGGGTGGGTGACGCCGCGCTTCGCGGCCGAGCGTGCCGGGTTCGCGACCCGGCAACTGCGCTACCCGGGCGGCGCGAAGCTGGAACTGCTGGAGCCGACCGACGAGGACGGGTTCGCCGCTCGTTTCCTGGAGCGTTTCGGGGCACGGATCCACCACGTCACGCTCAAGGTGCCGGCGCTGCTGCCCGCGGTTGAGACGCTCGAGCAGGACGGGTTCGACGTGGTCGACGTCTTCGCCGAGGGTGACGTCTGGCACGAGGCGTTCCTACGGCCGACGCAGGTCGGCGGACTCATCGTGCAGGTCGCCTGGGCGGGGCGAACCGAGGAGGACTGGGCACGGCTGACGGGCACGTCGCCGGAATCGCCGCGTCCGGACGCTGCGACCCTGTTGGGACCGACGCTGCAGCATCCGCGCCCGAGCGAGGCCGCGCAGGTCTGGAAGTGCCTGGGTGCCGAGGTGGTGGGTAGCGATGACGGCATCGTCGCCCGCTGGCCGGACGCACCGCTGGACGTCGTGGTCGAACCGGGTGCGGCGGCCGGCCCGGTGGGCCTGCGCTTCACCGACGCCTCCCCCATCGCCGCCGACGATACGCACGGGCCGCCGGTCATCTCCAGCTGACTGATGGCCGCTTCCGTCATCCAGACGAAGCGCGCCGTGCGACGGTGCCGTGATCGCCCGTCGGTTCAGGGCTCGGTGATCAGGCCGGCGAGGTCGAGTGCCTGGGTGAGGGTGTCGACGACCGGCACGCCGGTCGCCTCGAGTTCCTCCCGGGGATGCGACCCACCGTCGTAGAGCACGCAACGGGCACCCACGTGCTGGGCGGCGACGGCGTCGTCGATCGCGTCACCGACGACCAGGATCTCCTCCGGAGCGGCGCCGGTCACCGGCAGGATGTGCTCGAGGTGCGCTTCGAGGTAGGGCGCCTTGCGGCCACCCCCGGCACCGCGCAGCCCGTCGATGCGCAGGAAGTGATCGTCGATCCCGAGCTGCTGCACGAGCGGCACCAGCTGCTCGTGGCGGTACATCGACAGCAGCGACTGCGACCGACCGGCACCGGCCACCCGGTGCAGTGCCACCTCCGCGTCGACGGCCAGCTGGGCCCGCTCCAGCGCGGAGGCGTAGCCGTGGTGGTAGACGTCGTCGAGGTGCTCCCACTCGTCCGGCTGGATGGGCCGGCCGAACAGACGCTCATAGAACGTCTGCACCGGGCGGGTGTACAGCCGCTGATAGGTCGCCAGGTCGGTCGGCGGCAGGCCGCGATCGGCCAACACCGCGTTCAACGCCTCGACGACGACCAACTGGTCGTCGAGCAGCGTGCCGTTCCAGTCCCAGACCACGTGTCTCATGCGGCGAAACGGTACCGCCACAACCTGGTGGTCAGAACCGCACGGCGGCGAACGCGAGGGAGGCCGCCGTGAAGATGGCACCCACCATAGAGAAGAACAGCAGCCGGTTCTGGGTGATGATCTCGTGGCGGAACTCGGCCAACAGTCGGTTCTCCAGGGAGACGAACCGTTCGTCGATGCGCACGAGGTGCTGCTCGACCACATCCATGCGTCCCTCGATGCGGTCGAAGCGCTGATCCAGGTGCTCGAAGCGCTGGTCGATCTTCTCGAAGCGCTGGTCGACCGCGTCGAAGCGCTGCCCGATGCGCACGAACTCGCGATCGATGGCCCGCAGGTCCTCACGCGTGGCGAGATCGTCCCATCGTCGCGGAGGAAGCTGTTCCATGAGGGCTCGCGCCGGTTCGGTTCCGAGGGCGCGTTCGAGCGCCAGGAAGAGCTCGTGTCGTTCGTGTTCGGTCGGGGACATCGTGCCTGCCGGAGGTCGGGGTCGCAACGGACACCCAACCGGCCCAGCCCGGCGACGTCCGGTTCGGTCGCGGCGGTGCTGTGGACGACGGCCTCAGCGGCTGCCGCGGCCGAACTCGGAGGCGTTCAGTCCGGCCGGTCGCGCGACGGCGCGCTCGTGCGGTGCCGGGGTGCCGCGCTCGGCCAGCGCCGCCTCCAGCCAGCCCTCCTGCCAGGCCCGCCACAACCTCGACAGGTCCCACGCCCGCGTGCCGGTGACCGTGGCGCCCATGTGCCCGCGGCGCGACACCCGCCCCTCGGCGACCACCAGCCAGGCGTGCAGGACCGTCCAGGCACAGTCGTCGAGGTGCCGCTCGAAGTAGGTGGTCTGGGTGGTGCCGGTGCGGTCGTCCAGCGACAGGAACAGCACCCGCTGTCCGGAGCGCTGCGCCGGTGACTGCACCGCGACCTTCACGCCCGCGACCCGGACGGTGGTCTGCGTCGGCAGGGTCTGCAGGTCGCAGGCACGCACCACCCCGAGCACCTCCAGCAGCGGCTCGTAGAAGCTGATCACGTGGCGGGTGACGTCCATGCCGGACACGGCCAGCTCGGCGCGCACGCGGTCGGCGTCGCGGTCCTCGGGCAGCTGCGGGGTGTGGTCGGCGTGCAGGTCCAGCGCCGTCTGCTCGGCGCGCCGCTCCTCCCCCGCCCCGCGCCGGCGTCGCCGTCCCGTGCCCGCCCACAGCTCCTCGACGGCCAACCGCAACGCCCGCCGGCCGGCGGGACCACCCTTGCGTCCCACGCCGGCGAGCTGGTCGAGCGCACCGACGTCGACGAGCGCCTCGGCGGTGGGACGCGACAGCCCGGCCCGCTCGCGTAGGTCCGCCAGGGTCGTGAACGGCCGGCCCTCGAGCAGCCTGGCCACCTCGGCGTCCGTGATGCCCTTGACGTCCTGCAGGCCGATCCGCACGGCGTAGCGGTAGCCGCCGCCCGCGTCGCCGCCGTCGAACCCGGTGGGCGGCACGGGGCGCGGCACCCGGACCGGCCGGGGTGGCGCTCCCGCCTTGGGTCGCGGCACCCGACCGGCCGGCACCTCCTCCGGCCAGGTCCAGCCCGGCGGCAGGTGCGGGGCCGGGTCCTCGCGGCGCTGGACCGCCCGCACCGCCGCGGTCAGCCCCAGCAGGTGGTCGGCCAGGCCGCGGTCGAGCACCTCGACGGTGTAGGGGCCGACCGAGCGGTTGACGTCCGGTGGCAGCACGGCGATGCCGAACAGTCGGCACTCGTCCAGGATCATGCGTCGCGGGTACATCCCGGGGTCGTGGGTCAGCAGCCCGGCCGCGAACTCCGGGAACACGTGCGCCTTCAGGAACGCCGAACGGTAGGTCGGCACCGCGAACGCCGCGGCGTGGGCCTTGCAGAACCCGAACGCCGCGAACGAGGCGAGCTGGTCCCACACCCGCTCGGCGTCCTCGCGGGTCAGTCCCCGATCCAGTGCCCGGGCCACCACCCAGCCGCGGATCGACGACGCCTTGCGGGGATCGGCCAACTGCCGGCGCAACAGGTCGGCGTAGGCGAGGTCGCAGCCGGTCAGCGCCGCGAGCACCCCCATGACCTGCTCGTGGTAGACGATCACCCCGTGGGTCTCCGCCAGCACCGGTTCCAGACACGGGTGCAGGTACGAGGTCGCTTCCTCGCCGTGCCGGCGCGCGACGAACGGCGTCACCATGTCGGCCTTCACGGGCCCCGGCCGGAACAGCGAGATCTCCGTGACCAGGTCACCGAACCGGTCCGGCTGCAACCGGCCGAGCAGTTCGCGCTGGCCCGGCGACTCGATCTGGAACACCCCGACCGAGTGGGTCGAACGGATCAGCGCGTAGGTGTCCTCGTCGCCGTTGGGGATGGCGTCCACCGACAGCCGGCCCCGCGCGTCGCGACCGGGCAGCGTCGGGTCCGGTTCGCGGGTCGCCGGCAGACACGACGGCCTCGGCGCCTCGCCCCGGGTCAGGTCACCGGTCGCGGCCGAGGGCGGGGCGACCTCCAGCGTGCCGTTGACCAGCCCCAGCGCGTGGGACATCGCCGACAGCATCCGCACGCCGAGGACGTCGAGCTTCAGCAGGCCCAACGCGGCGACGTCGTCCTTGTCGAACTGGCTCATCGCGTAGCCGTGGGCGGACCGCTCCAGCGGCGTGCGCGCCGTGAGCGTGGTGTCGGCGAGCAGGATCCCGCACGGGTGCATGGCGAGGTGACGCGGGAAGCCGTCGATGCGTTCCACGAGGTCGAACAGGCGCGTGAGCTGGCCGGCGTCGAGGCGGCTGTTCTTGAGCTCCGGCAGCCGTTCCAGCGCCGTGCGCACGTCGCGGGCGCGGGCGTGGTGGAAGCCCTTGGCGATGAGGTCGAGCTCCTCGGGCGCGATGCCCAACACCTTGCCGACCTCGCGGACCGCCATGCGGGCCTGGAAGGTCTCCACCATCGCCACGCAGGCGGTGCGGTCCTCACCGAAACGGGCCATCACGAGGTCGTAGACGTCCTCGCGCCGGTGCGACTCCACGTCCAGGTCGATGTCGGGCAGCTCGTCGCGGTAGGGGTTCATGAACCGCTCGAACGCGAGCCCGTTGGCGATCGGGTCCACGTCGCTGATCCGCAGCGCGTAGCAGACCAGGCTGCCGGCGGCCGATCCGCGGCAGGCGACGAGGATGCCGAGATCGCGGACGTCGGCGACGATGTCGGCGACGGCGAGGAAGAGGTCGTGCAGGCCGAGCTGGTCGATCATCTCCAGCTCGCGCTCGAGCCGTTCGCGTACGGCCGGGGTGATCCGGGTGAACCGCTCGGCGGCGCCCGCCCAGCAGCGACGGTGCAGCTCGCCCGCCGCGGTCTCCGCCGACAGCCCCGACAGCCGCGGCACGTGCAGGCCACCCAGGCCGAGGTCGACCGTGCAGCTGGTGGCCAGCTCGTGGGCGGCCGTCAGCAGGTCGGGCCGTTCCCGGAACCGCTCGTGCTGGTCGGCGGCGCTGGTGAACCATGCCTCGGCGGTCGAGCGCCCGAGGTGGTGGCGGCCGAGCGGTACCTGCTGGCGAACGCAGCGCAGCACGTCCGCGACGGCCGCGTCGTCGCGGGTCAGGTAGCGCACGTCGTTGACGGCGACGGCGCGCACCCGCAGACGCTGCGCCAGCTCCAGCGTGCGACGGATGCGGGTGTCGTCGCCGGGTTCGGTCGCGTCGTGACCGCCCGCCCCGCCGGCCAGCGACCGCCGTCCGCCCGGCGCGACCCGGTGGTTGCGTACGCCCAGGACGACGCCGTCGCGGCCGAAGACCTCCAGCCAGGCACGCAGTTCCTGCTCGGCCGTGTCGAGATGGCCGCGTGCCAGCAGCCGGCCGACCGGCGAGTCGACCCCCAGCACCGCGACGACCCCGCTGGACGCCGCCGCGGTCGCGAGTGCCTCGGCGGGCAGGTGCGGGTCGCTGCGGGCGTCGGCGTGTGCGGCCGACACGGTCCGGCACAGGTCCCCGTAGCCGTCCTGGGTCCGGGCCAGGAACGTCACGCGCGCGGCGTCGTCCTCCAGCCACCCCGGCCCGCGGCCGGGACGGGCGTCGCCGGCGTCGCGGGTCCGGCCCCCGCGGGTGCGCTCCCAGCCGGGCCGCTCGCCCGGGCGCAGCGCGAGGTCGCTGCCGAACACCGGGGTGACCCCCTCGGCGACGCAGGCCTGCGCGAACCGGACCGCGCCGTACAGGCCGTCGCGGTCCGTGACCCCGACGTGCGTCATGCCGGCCGCGGCGGCCGCGGCGGCCAACTCGCGGGGACGGATCGCCCCGTCGCGCAGCGAGTACGAGGTGCGGGCCGTGAGGTGCGCGAACGGTGGCGTGCCCGGCGGCGCCGGACGGGTCTTGCCCGCCCGGTACAGCGCCTCGGCCGCCTCGGCGGCGCGTCGGACGTCGACCTGGTGGTCCTCGACCGACGCCTCGTGTTCCTGCGGCGACCAGCGGCGGGTGGCCGGCATCAGTCCCAGACGCGGTCGAGACGCCAGGTCTCGCCGCGCCGGACCAGTTCGTAGACCCCGCGGGTGGGCTTGCCGTTGCGCGCTTCGACGCGCCACAGGTCGGTCTGCTCGATCTGGACGGGCTCGCCGTCGGGACGCCGCCACCAGCCCGGGTCCTCGCGCCAGTGCCCGAGGACCTGCAGCACCTGGTAGCGCTGGCCACGCCACCTGAACGCGGTGGGGGCGGCGTCGCCGTTCGCCTGGGTGGGGGGAAGTTCGACCTCCTCGAGGTGCTCGCGATAGCGCTTGGTCATGGTGTCTGCCATCCGGTCCCGTCACGCCCTCGGCGTGTCTCGAAAACTCGCCCTCGTTCGGCCCGCCGCGTCCGCCCTACGGTGGCCGGCGCGCCTCCCGAGCAGCGCTCGAACGTGTGTTCGATTGAAGGACGGCACCGTACGACTCGGCTGCGACACCCGCCAGCGAACGACCACCGCCGGCCGCGCCGCGCGCGACCCCGCGCACCACTTGGCGCACCGCCGCGGGGAAACCCGGGCGGGACGCGCACCGGCCGTGCCACGGGACCCCGCGCACCGGTCAGGCCGCGGGGCCATCCTCCGGCAGAGTGCGACCGGCGCGCAGGAGCAGTTCGCGGGCGGCTTCGTCGGCGACCTGCTCGATCGGTTCGCCCGCCACCACCCGGGCGTTCCAGGACCCCAGCAGCGCCGTCGTCAGCTGCGCGGCCATCGGCCCCAGCGCCACCCGGACGCCCGGCTGCTCGGCCAGCAGATCGGCCCGGATCTGCGGCAGCGGCACGAAGGCCGGGAAGACGCGCAGGTCGTCGACCAGGGGCCGCAGGCCGGCCTGCCAGGCGTTGCCGTCGGTCGCGGTGGTCAGGCCGGCGAGGCAGTCGCCCGCTGCCACACCGCGGACCGCCTCCTCGGGATCGGCGGCCAGGAACTCGCGGTCGCTGCGGACGCTGTAGGCCTCCAGCACCGCCCGCAACCCGTCCACGCGCGTGCCGAACTCCCGGTCGACGCACACCCGGGCGTCGGGCTGCTCGGACAACCGACGCGCCAGGTCGGAGAGGGTGCGCAGGTCGGCGCCGACCGATGGCGGTCCCTGCACGACGAACGCGAAGGTGGCGTTGGCCGGCGGCTGCTCGAGGCTGCCGTCACCGAAGCGGGGCCGCAGCCAGATCAGGTCGTCGGGCTCGTCGTGGTCGCGCACCGCGACGAAGCTGGCGCGCGGGTCGCCGGGCGGATCGGCGCGGCCGAGCACCTCCAGCCACGCCTCGCCGGTGTAGGCGGCCTGCACGTCGACGTCGCCGAGCTCCAGGGCCTGCCGCGCGTCGCGGGCGTCGGTGAACGCGACGATCTCCGCCGACTGGCCGGACAGCTCCAGCAGCGCCAGCATCGTGCGGGCGAGGACCTGCGTCTCCACCTCGGTGCCGCCGGCGATCCGAACCGGCGCCACCGCCGGGGCACGCTCGTCGCTGCCGGCGGGCACGCCGGAGCCGACCTGGGAGCTGCAGGCGACCAGGAGCAGCAGGAGCGACAGCCAGCGACGCACGCGCCAAGGCTGCCACACCGCCGCCGCCACCGCCCCCGGCGAGGTCACCGGCGCGCGGTGGCGCGAACCGGCCGCAGCGCGTCACGGAGCCGCGTCGCGTGTGGTGGCCCCCGGCCGTCGCCCTACACTCCCGGACATGCGTTCACGACTCCCCCGCCTGTCCGCCCTCGTGGCCCTCGCCCTGCTCCTCGCCGCCTGCAGTGGCGGTGGCGCCCAGGACGAGCCCGAGTCCGCCACGACCGAGGAGGCCGGCGAGGCCGACGCCGACCGCCAGCTCGCGGTCGCCGTCGCCAGCTTCGACCTCGCGGTCGGCGAGGACCAGCGCCTGCTGACCGGCATCTACACCTCCGAGCGGCAGCTGCTCGGGTTCGGGGAGGTCACGTTCGACCTCGGCTACCTCGGCGAGGAGGCCGGCGGCGAGGCCGAGCTGACCGAGTCGGTCCAGGCCGGTTTCCTCCCGGTGCCGGGCGCGGAGCCCGAGGGCGCGTCCAGCCAGCCCACCGTGCTGATGGGACAGGACGGCGCCGGCGTCTACCAGGCGCGCGTCGATCTCGACCAGGCCGGCTGGTGGGGCGTGCGCGTCACGGCCGAACTCGCCGACGGCACGGTCCGCGAGGGCCAGACCACCTTCGAGGTGCTGCCGGAACCGGCGGTCCCCGCGGTCGGTGACGAGGCGCCCGCCACGGAGAACTTCACGATCGCCGACGTGGAGGCCGGCAACGCCACGCCGGCCGCGCTGGACTCGCGGGCCGAACAGACCGGCGACATCCCGGCGCCGATCCTGCACCGCGCGACCATCGCCGACGCCGTCGAGCAGGGCCGCCCGGTCGTCGCGATCTTCTCCACACCCGTCTACTGCGTGAGCCGGTTCTGCGGGCCGCTGGCCGAGACCGTCGAGGACCTCGCCAACCGCTACGAGGACCGCGCCGACTTCGTGATGGTCGAGGTGTGGGAGGACTTCGAGCAACAGCGGCTGAACGCCGCCGCGGCCGAGTGGATCCAGACCGAGGCGGGCGGCAACGAGCCGTGGACCTTCCTCGTGGGCGAGGACGGCCGGATCGCCGCGCGGTGGGACAACGTGCTCGACGTCGAGGAGCTCGAGGCCGAGCTCGAGGCGTTGCCGGCCATCCCGCCGCGCGCCGAGGGCACCCCGGCCGACGACCTCGTCGAGGACTGACCGACGCGGCGATGCTCAGACGGGGCGGTCGGCGGCGTCGACCTCCTCGTTGTCGAGCTGCTGCTTCATGAACCGGATGACACCGCCGGACAGCACCCGCTCCACCTGGGTCGGTGACAGGCCGTGCCGGACGCGCAGCGTCGTGCCGCGCGTGACGTTCTCGATCTCGAACTCGGGGCCGGCCTGGAGGGCGTCCCGCAGGCCGGTCAGCCGCAGCACGTCGTCCTGCTCGACGGCGTCCAGGCCCTCGGGGTCGGCGAAGGTCAGCGGCACCACCCCGAAATTGGCGAGGTTCTGCTCGTGGATGCGGGCGTACTCCTCGACCAGGACCACCCGGAGGCCGAGGTAGCGCGGTGCGAGCGCGGCGTGCTCGCGCGAGCTGCCCTGGCCGTAGTTGCGTCCGCCGACGACGGCGTGCCCGTCGCCGTCGCGGTGCGGCAGGGCGCGGTCGTGGTAGCTCGGGTCGATGCGGTCGAACGCGAACCGGGCGATCTCCGGGATGTTGGACCGATAGGGCAGGACCTCGGCACCGGCCCGCAGGATCTCGTCGGTGGACACGTCGTCGCCCATCTTGAGCACGACCGGCAGCTCCAGCGTGTCGGGCAGCGGTCCGACGTCCGGCAGCGTCGCGATGTTGGGGCCCTTGCGCAGCTGCACGTGCAGCGCCTCGTCGGGCGGGGGCGGCGGCAGCAGGTTCGCGGTGTCGACGAGCAGATCGGTCGGCTCGCCGATCCGCGGGTAC
The DNA here is from genome assembly GCF_041821065.1 of Egicoccus sp. AB-alg2. Lineage (NCBI taxonomy): Bacteria > Bacillati > Actinomycetota > Nitriliruptoria > Egicoccales > Egicoccaceae > Egicoccus > Egicoccus sp. AB-alg2. Next base: position 432,450 of record NZ_JBGUAX010000001.1, read on the forward strand.
CGGATCCCGAAGCGCTCCTCGAGGTCGCGGGGATCGGTGATCTCGCCCGTGATCGCACTGGCGGTGGCCGTCTCCGGCGAGCACAGGAACACCCGGTCCTCGCGGGTGCCGGAACGGCCCGGGAAGTTGCGCGGCGTGGTCCGCAGCGAGTTCTCGTGCGTGGCGGGCGCCTGCCCCATGCCGATGCAGCCGTTGCAGCCGGCCTGGTGGATGCGCGCTCCCGCGGTGACCAGCGACAGCAGGTGCCCGTCACGGATCAGGTTCCCGAGGATCTGCCGGCTCGAGGGGTTGACGTCGAAGGACACCCGATCGGAGACGGGCCGCCCGACGGCGGCGACGATCTCGGCGGCCACCGCGAAGTCGCGGTAGCCCGGATTGGCCGACGAGCCGATGTAGGCCTGCGCGATCGGCTCCCCGGCCACCTCGCCGACCGGCACGACGTCGCCCGGCGAGCTCGGCCGTGCGATCAGCGGCACCAGCTCGGCGAGGTCGATGCGCTCGGTCACGTCGTAGCCGGCGTCGGGGGCCGCCACCAGCTCGCGGAAGTCGTCCTCGCGGCCCTGCGAACGCAGGAACCGACGGACCTCGTCGTCGGCCGGGAAGATCGAGGTCGTCGCGCCGAGCTCGGCGCCCATGTTGCAGATGACGTGCCGGTCCATCGCGGACAGGCTCGCCACGCCCTCGCCGTGGTACTCGACGATGCGGCCGTTGCCGCCGTCGACCCCGTGGCGGCGGAGCAGCTCCAGGATCACGTCCTTGGCGGACACCCAGTCCGGCAGCTCGCCGACGAGTTCGACGCCCCAGATCTCCGGCATCCGGATCCGGAGGGGCTCGCCGGCCATCGAGGTGGCCACGTCCAGCCCGCCGGAGCCGATCGCGATCATGCCCAGTGCCCCGGCCGCCGGCGTGTGCGAGTCGGCACCGGCCATGGTCGCGCCGGGCTTGCCGAAGCGTTCCTGGTGCACCGGATGGCTGATGCCGTTGCCGGGTCGCGAGTACCACAGCCCGAAGCGCGTCGCGGCCGAGCGCAGGAACAGGTGGTCGTCGGGGTTCTTGTGGTCCTCCTGGATGAGGTTGTGGTCCACGTACTGCACCGACACGTCGGTGCGGACGCGGTCCAGGCCCATCGCCTCGAGCTCCAGCATCACCAGCGTGCCGGTCGCGTCCTGCGTCAAGGTCTGGTCGATGCGGATGCCGATGGGCGTCCCCGGCGTCATGTCGCCCTCGACGAGGTGCTCACCGATCACCGTGCGCGCGACGTTCTCCCCCACCGTCGACTCCCTCGTCGTGACATCCGGGTCGCGAGAACGACCCTAGGAGTGCGACGGCGACCCGGTCCGGCCGGTCGGCCGAGGCCGCGAGGGGGCAGCCTCGTCCGGAGGCACGCCGCGGGGCAGGGACGCGTCAGCGGCGCCGGGAGGCGTCAGCGACGCCGGGCCGCGTCAGCGGCGCCGGCGGCGCAACTGGGGCGGCAGCAGGGAGACGTCGGCGCTGGCGAGCCGGTCGCCGCGTTCACCGGCCGCCAGCAGGCCGCGCACGGCCGAGCCGCCGACCACGACCACCTCGGCGACGAACGCGAGCAGGATCCCGAAGCCCACGAGTTCGCCCAGCAGGCGCAGGGTGAGCCGGTCGCCGCCGATGCCGACGACCAGCCAGGTCACGAGGACGAGCAGGCCGATGACGGCCAACTGCCAGCGCAGGCGCCGGGCCGTGCGTCCCCAGTCGACGATCGGGTGCTGCCCGGTGTCGCGGGCCTCGACGCGCGGCGAATCGGACGAGGCCGGGGACGGCACGGGGCGCGGGTCGGTGGCGGTCAAACGTGGCCTCGGGCGGGACGGGGATCGGCGTGGCGGGACGGGGTCGGCGTGAGGGTACCCACGCCGGCGCCCCCGCCCCGTCCGGGCCGGGAAGGCGGCGCGCCGCCTAGCCGCGTGCCTTCTCGATGAGCGCGATCGTCTCGCGGTCGAAGGCCTCGAGGTCGTCGGGCTTGCGGCTGGTCACGAGCGGGCCGGGGCCGTTGTCGTCCACGACGACCTCCTGGTCGACCCAGGTGCCGCCGGCGTTACGGATGTCGGTCTGCAGGCTCGGCCACGAGGTGAGCGTGCGCCCGCGCACGCAGTCGGCCTCGACCAGCGACCACGGCGCGTGACAGATCGCCGCGACGGGCTTGCCGGACTCGACGAAGTCGCGTACGAACGCCACGGCATTGCCGTGCATCCGCAGCTGGTCCGGGTTCGCGACCCCGCCAGGGAGCACCAGCGCGTCGAAGTCGTCGATGCTGACGTCGTCGACCACCTCGTCGACCTCGAACGTGTCGGCCTTGTCGAGGTGCTCGAAGCCCTGGACGGTGCCGTCCTGCGTGGACAGCAGGACCGGGGTGCCGCCGGCCTGCTTGACGTCGGCCCACGGCTGGGTCAGTTCGACCTGCTCGACGCCCTCGGTCGCCACGAGGAAGGCGACCTTGGCTCCGTCGATGCTCGCCATCTGCTGCTCCTTCTGCGATTCGGTTGTGCCTGCGATGGTCGGCGTGGACGCGTCAGTGCGGGAGCGCCCCTCCTGCACGAACGGTCCAGTCAGGGGGACCACCCCCGTGCGGGCGGTCGGCGACCCATCCGGACCCGTCGTCACTTGCCGCGTCAGCCGCTACAGCGCGGGATCGCCCAGATCCAGGCGCAGCGTCGTGAGCACGCGGGTGATCTCCCCGTGGAGCGCGGTCACGTCCAGCGGTAGCCGCACGTCGTGCTGCGGGTAGAGCTCGGTCGTCGAGGTGTCCGTGGTGCTGACCTGCCAACCGCGTTCCAGCAGGTAGTCGCCGAGCGAGAAGGACCACGTCAGCACGATGGCGTCGTGGTAGTCGTGCAGCATGAAGGTGAGGAAGCGGTTGAACGGCAGCGTCCACATCCGCCCGCCGCGTCGGGACACGCCCTGTGGCCGGAACCCGAGCGCCTCCAGCTCGTCGTCGAACGTCTGCGGCCCCCCGCCGTTGCTGCCCACACCCGGCTCCTGCTCGTCGTGACGGGGCACGCTACTGGGAGCTGCACGCCGGACTCCCTACGCTTCGGGCCCATGTCCGCGCTCAGAAGGTCCGTCCTCGCCCTCGCCGTCGTGCTGGGCGCCGTCGCCTGTTCCGCCGATGCCGCCGAGCAGGACCCTGTCCTCGCGGAGATCCGGTCCGAGTTGGCTGCCCGCTCGCAGGCCGAGACCGCCCTGGTCGAGCGCGTCGAGGAACTGGAGGCCCGGCTCGAGCGGGTCACCAGCGACCGTTCTACGGCCCAACGCCTCGGCGACGTCGACGAGCAGCTGTCGTCGCTGTCGGATGCGGTCACCGCGCTCGACGAGCGGCTCGCCAGCGAGGCCGAGGCCCGCGACGCCGTGGCCGAGGAGGCCGCCGGCGCGTCCGCGGACCTGCGCCGCAGCCTGACGGACCTGCAGGGCCGCCTCGACCAACTGCAGGGCGAGACCGACGAACTGCGCACCCTGTACGGCACGCTGCGCGACCGCGTGGACCGCCAGCAGCGCGAATAGCACGGGGAACATGGGGTACGCGGGCCTGCCCACCCGGCTGCCCTACCATCCCGGTCGTGTCGAACTCGTCCCCGTCGCCCGATGTGACCCCCACCCGCGTCGGTGGTCGCTACGTGCTGCGCGGGGAACTCGGCCGCGGTGGCATGGCCACGGTGCACCGGGCGGTCGACGAGGTGCTCGAACGCGAGGTGGCCGTCAAGCTGCTGCACGCCCACCTCGCGACGGACCCGGCGTTCCTCGACCGTTTCCGCCGGGAGGCGCGCGCGGCAGCCGCGCTGGCGCATCCCAACGTCGTGGCCGTGCACGACTGGGGCGAGACCGCCGACGGCGCCTACCTCGTGCTGCAGCTGGTCGACGGCCCGTCGCTGCGGGAGGTCCTGCGCCGGCACGGCCGTCTCACCCCGGAACAGACCCTTGGCGTGCTGGCGCCGGCCGCCGCGGGCCTGGGCAGCGCCCACCGGGCCGGGCTGGTGCACCGCGACGTCAAGCCCGAGAACCTGCTGCTGGGCGCCGACGGCCAGGTCCACGTCACCGACTTCGGTCTGGCGCGGGCGGCGGCGAGCGCCACGTCGACGTTCGGGGCCGACGTACTGGTCGGCTCGCCGCACTACCTCTCCCCCGAGGCCGTGCGTGGCCGACCGCTGGACCCGCGCGCCGACGTGTACGCCCTGGGTGTCGTGCTGTTCGAGTGCCTGACCGGCCGGCCGCCCCACGAGGGCGAATCGCCGTTCGCCACCGCCGTCGCCCACACCTCGCAGCGGGTCCCCGCTCCCTCGACGCTCGTCGCGGGCGTCTCACCCGAGCTCGACGAGCTGGTCCTGGCGGCCACGGCCCACGACCCGGACGAGCGGCCCGAGGACGGCGCGGCGTTCGCCCGGGAGCTCTCGCTGGCCATCCCGGCGGGCATCGCCCCGCTCGACCTGGACGAACTGGCCGGCGACACGCTGATCACCCGGCGTCCGCCACCGCCCAGCGGTTCGACCCGGGCCCTGGACGGCGCCGAACCCACCAGGGTCGTCGGCGCGCGCGGCACCACGCCGCCCGACGCGCCGCCACCGCGTCCGACGGCCGTCGTGCCGGCCGACGACGCGGAGGCCGACGACGCGGAGGCCTACGACGAGGGCGCCTACGACGACGTCGGCGACGGCCGTCGCCGCGGTCGCGGCTGGCTGGTGGCGCTGCTGGTGCTCGGGCTCCTGGCGGCGTCCGCGGCCGGCGGCTACCTCGTCTGGGACCGGTACCTGGCCCCGATCACGCCGATCCCGCAGGTGGAAGGCCGCGCCCACGGCGACGCCGTCGACGAACTGGAGAGCGCCGGGTTCGTGGTCGACGTGGACCGCGAGCGTCCGCACGACCTCGACGTGCCCGCCGATCACGTCCTGGTGCAGGACCTCACCGGGACGGCCCGCCGCGGCGCCAGCGTCACGCTGACCCTGTCCGCCGGACCGCGGCAGGTGACCATCCCCGACGTGGCGGGCGACACCCGCGAGGTCGCCGAGGCACGCCTGACCTCCGCCGGCCTGAGCCCGGAGGTGACCGAGCGTCACCACGAGGAGGTCGAACGCGGGCTCGTCATCCGCACCGAGCCGGCGGCCGGCGAGGTGCTCGACGAGACCAGCCAGGTCGAGGTCCGCGTGAGCCTCGGCCCCACCCCGATCGCCGTGCCGGACGTACGCGGCAGTGCGGAGCAGGACGCGGCCGCCGCCCTCGAGGACGCCGGGCTGCGCATGCGCGTGTCCGGCCGCGAGCACGACGCCGAGGCCGCCGAGGGCACGGTCATCGGGCAGGACCCGGCCGACGGCGAACTCTTCCGGGGCGACACCGTCGACGTCGTCGTGTCGCTCGGACCGGCGCCGATCGAGGTCCCCAACGTCCGCAACATGCTCGTGGAGGAGGCCGTGTCCGTCCTCGAGGAGCAGGGGTTCGACGTCGAGGTGGAGCGGCGCGGCGGCTTCGGTGCGTTCCTGCGTCCCAACCGGGTCTTCGAACAGGACCCCGGGCCCGGCGCCGAGCGGCTGCCCGGCGGCACCGTGACGATCTACGCCTACGAGGGCTGACCGCTTCGCTCCGAGCCCGCTCCGGGGCCGTGGTGGCCGCCTGCGCGGGGGTCGCTTCGCTCGCTCTCGGTGCGCGCCCTGGGGGCGCTTCCGAGATAGCCCCTGCTGCGGCGCCCACCACACCCCTCCGCTCCCTCCGGCTCCCCCGGTGCGTCCCGTCGCGGGAGGCGGCAAGGGTCGCGGCTCGCTGCCTGCCCGGGGCGGTCAGGCGCGACCGTTGCGCGCAGACGCGACCGGACGACCTCGTCGCGCGGACCCGCGACCAGGCGCCGGGCGCGGCGTCAGGAGGAGGGAGAGGCGGTCGCTGGTCGGCCTTGGGCGCGTTGGCGGGCGACCTGCACGTCGTCGCCCTGGGCGGCCCAGCCCTGCAGTTCGAGGTCGGACACGGCCAGGTCCGGGTGCGTGTCGCCCGGGAAGGTGTCGAGCACCTCGATGCTGACCCCGGTGGTGAGCACCGGCTCGGTCAGTTCCACGGCCTGCGGCGCCAGTCCCTCGTCGAGCAGGTTGATGAGCAGGACCACGCCGCCGTCCATGGTGACCTGGGCCCGTTGGATGCGGGCGTTGGCGGCGTAGGTCTCCGCGTCGCGCTGGTCACCGTTGCGCACGACGAAGCGGTCGACCCAGGCGGGCTCCTCGAGGAACAGCTCGATCCGCTCGCCGACACCGTCCTCGACCTCGTCGACACGACCGTCGGAGTTCCAGGCCGTACCCGGGTCGTCGTCGACCATCTGCGACGCCTCGTAGGAGATCCCGCCCTGCGGTTCGAGGGTGGTGCGGGTCGCGATCTCCGCGATGGGCAGCCGTTCCGGCGGCCCGGTGTAGGTCTGCTCGTCGAAGCGGGCGGACGGCACGGACGCCTCGGCGTTGCCGAACGGTCCGATGCCCGCCAGACCGAGCCCGGCGACGACCAGGACGACGAGCAGCAGCACCGCGAGGCCGGCACCCAGCCACGAGCGCGGTTCGTCGTCGTCCGACCCGGGCTGCCCGGGGAAGGCCAGCGCGCGGGCGTCGGCGCGCGGCGGCACGCTGCCGGTGTCGAGGTCCGCGCCGCAACGGCCGCACAGTTCCCGGCGGGGGCTGTTGGGGCCGCCACAGTTCGGGCACGACCGCAGGGCGAGCGCCCCGACCGGTGGCGAGACGTCGGCGCTGCCGCGGGTGATGCGGTCGAGTTCCCCCGTGGTCTCGTCGTCCTCGACCGGCGCGCGCGCCGGCGGCGGGGCCGGCTCCGGGTCCTGCAGGGCGACGCCGCAGGCCCGGCAGAAACGCGCACCCGGGGTCGCCGGGGTCCCGCAGTCCTGGCAGGCGCGGGGCTGCGAAGTCGCGGCGGCGTCGCTGGTCACACGGGTCTCGACGGGTCGGGCCTGACGGGCAACGAAGAGGTCGCGGGCGAACGCACGATCGCCCCGACACGGCGGCGCAGCCTAGGCGCCCCACGACCGGACGGCCGACACGTGCCCCGGTGCGGGCGCCGACGCACGGGACGGTCGGGGGTCTCCGCGGTGGGCGGTGCGGTCTCCGCGGTGGGCGGTCGAGCGCGAACCTGGCGCGCGACGAGCGGTCAGCCCCTGCCCGGGTGCGCACGCCGGCTGCCGCAGCAGGGACACGATGGTGGTGGCCCCGAACACGCTGCTACCCTCCGCCGGTATGCCGCACGCGACCTATTACTTCTGGTTCCAGGGCCGGTTCTTTGCCGGGCCCGGGACCGAGCGCGCTGCGGACAGGACCTAACACCACACCGCACCGAGACTCGAAGCCCCGGGGAAGCTGCCTCCGGGGCTCAGACGTTTCCGGGGGTCGTCGACCGGGGAGCGGGTCAGTGACCAGAGAGGACACCACGATGGTCGTGGTCATGCGCTCCGGCGCCAGCGACGCGGACGTCGACAAGGTCGTCAAGGCGATCGACGAGGTCGGGGGCGACGCGTTCGTCTCCCGCGGCAAGCACCAGACGATCATCGGACTCGTCGGCGACCTGACCCAGTTCACCGAACTGCCGCTGCACGCCTTCCCGGGCGTCGAGGACGTCATCCGGGTCAGCAAGCCGTACAAGCTCGTCAGCGTGGAGACCCATCCGCGACCGTCGACCGTGTGGGTCGGTGACACCCCCATCGGCCGGGACACCGTCACGCTCATCGCCGGTCCCTGCGCCGTGGAGAGCCAGGAGCAGACCGAAGCGGCCTGCAAGATGGCCAAGGAGGCCGGCGCGTCGATCCTGCGCGGCGGCGCCTACAAGCCACGCACCTCGCCCTACGCCTTCCAGGGGCTCGGCGAGGCCGGTCTCGACATCCTCCACGGCGTGGCCCGCGACGTCGGTCTGCCGTTCGTCACCGAGGTGGTGACCCCCGCCGACGTGGAGACCGTGGCCGCCAAGGCCGACATGCTCCAGATCGGCGCCCGCAACATGCAGAACTTCCAGTTGCTCAAGGAAGTGGGCATGGCCGGCAAGCCGGTGCTGCTCAAGCGTGGGCTGACCGCCACCATCGACGAGTGGATCATGGCGGCGGAGTACATCGCCCACACCGGCAACCTGCAGGTCGTGCTGTGCGAGCGGGGCATCCGCACGTACGAGCCGATGACCCGCAACACCCTCGACGTCTCGGCCGTCCCGGTCGCGCAGTCGTTGACCCACCTGCCGGTCATCGTCGACCCGTCGCACTCGGGCGGCAAGCGCGACCTGGTGCTGCCGCTGACCCGCGCCGCGATCGCTGCCGGCGCCGACGGGCTCATCGTCGACGTCCACCCGCGGCCGGAGATCGCGCTGTGCGACGGGCCCCAGGCGCTGGTGCGCGACGACCTGCTGCACCTGCGCGAGGCCGTGTCCAAGCTGTCGGCCACGATGGGCCGCGAGGTCGCCGCACCGTCCGAGGAGCACCGCGTCGGCGCCTGGGGCCGCTCGGCCTCCGCCTGACCGGTCCGGCCTCGCCGATCACCCCGGTCCGGTCGGAGCGACCGCCAGCGCGTCGCGGATCGCCTGCCGGACCGGGGTGCCCAGCAGGTCGCCGTACCGTTCGCGACCACGCGGATCGCGCACGACCGTGTCCTCCTCGACCGACTGCAGCAGCCCGAGCGTGAGCACCGGGTCGACGCCGGCCCGCACGGCGGCTGCGACGGCGGTCACCTCGGGCGGCAGGTAGGGCACCCGCAGCCGCCGCGGGTCCGGCGCTCCGATCTCGTGGCGCACGAGGTCGACCAGCTCGCCATAGGCAACGACGTCGGGTCCGCCGATGTCGAGGACCTCATGGGCGGCAGCGGGGTCGGTCAGAGCGGCCCGCAGGACGGCGAGCAGGTCGTCGAGCGCCACCGGCTGCACCCGCGCCCCACTCCACGGCGTCTCCAGGGCGATGGGCGCCCGGGCGGCGGCGACCAACAGCTCGAAGGACGCGCTGCCGGCGCCCAGCACGATCCCGGCGCGCAGTTCGGTGACGGGGACGCGCCCGGCCCGCAGCTCCTCGCCGGCCTGCTGGCGCGCGTAGAGATGGTCGGAGACGCGGGCCAACCGGTCTTCGTCGACGAGACCGCCGAGATAGACGATGCGGCGCATGCCGGTCTCCTCCGCACCTGCCGCGAAGCCCGCCGCCATGGCGCGTTCCCGCTCGACCAGGCCCCGCAGCCGTTCCTCCATGCCGTGCACGAGGTAGAAGGCCGCGTCGCAGCCGTCGCCCGCCCGCCACACCGCCTGACGGTCCTCGGCGCGGCCCTGCAGCACCTCGACGCGGTCGCGCCACGGCACGTCGAGACGGTCGGGGTCACGCACCAGGCAGCGCACGCGGTGACCGTCGTCGAGCAGGGCCGGGACGAGAGCGGCGCCGACGAAGCCGGTCGCGCCGGTGACGAGCAGGTCCATGCGTGCGCCGCTGTCCTGTGGTGGCTGGGTCACGGCGTCTCCGGAACCGCGGCGCCGTCCGGATGCAGGTCCGCCCGCTCGGCGATCCGCGACGCCAGCTGCGAGCCGGCGGTCGCGATCGCCGCCGCGGTGGTCGCCTGCGACCACCCCAGGGGCCCGAGCGGGCGGCAGCCGAAGAACTGGCTCACCCCGGGAGTCTGCACGATGGCGGCCAGGCCGGCGGCGGACCCGAGCCCGGTCAGCAGCGTCGTCGGACGCTTCCAGCCGCCGGCCGCGACGGTCTGCCCCAGCTGCGTGCCGACCAGCGCCACCAGGCCGACCGTGCTGGCGTGCCTACGGGTGCCCGTCAGTCGTGCGGCGGTCCAGGCGGCGGTCGCACCCAAGGCGGTGGCCGTGCCGCGGATCGTCACGTCGCGGCGCAACGCGGTGCCCAACGACGCCTCCGGACCCTCTCGCAGCAGCGTCTCGGTCGACACGTCCTCGGGCGGGCGCACCGCGATCGCGACGGCCGGTGCCAGGTCGGTGAACAGGTTCACCAGCAGGAACTGGCGCGGGTCCAGCGGCGCGGCGCGGCTGAACAGCGACGCCAGCGCCGTGAAGCCGATCTCGCCGAGGTTGCCGCCGACCAGCACGGCCAGGGCCTCGCGTACGGACCCCCACAGCGCGCGGCCCTCGGCGACCGCGTCGATCAGCGTCTCGATGCGGTCGTCGGTGACGACGATGTCGGCCGCGTCACGGGCCGCCGGGGAGGACCGCTCCCCGAGCGCGACACCCACCTCGGCGAGCCGTATCGCCGCGGCGTCGTTGGCGCCGTCCCCGGTCATCGCCACGACGTGCCCGCGGGCCTGCAACGCCTTGACCACACGCAGCTTGTGGGCCGGGCTGACGCGCGCCACGACGGCGACGTCCTGCAGCGCGTCGGCCAGCTGCTCGTCGTCGAGGTCGTCGAGGTCCGTGCCGGTCAGCGCCCGTTCGCCGTCGAGCCCGAGCTCGCTCGCGATGTGCAGGGCCGTGTCGGGGTGGTCGCCGGTGACCATGATCGTGCGCACGCCGGCCTCGCCGATGCCGCGAACGGCCTCCGCGGCGGTCTCGCGGACCGGGTCGGACAGGGCGATGAGACCGATGAGTCGGAGCCGTTCGAGACGGTCCTCCTCGAGTTCGGGCCGCGACGACGCGTCGCGTTCGGCGACGGCCAGCAGCCGGTGGCCGCGACGGGCGAGCGTGCCGATCTGCTCGAGCACCTGCGACCGGGAGGCCTCGTCGAGCTCGACGTCGTCGCCGCCCTCGTTGCGCCAGGTGGTGCACGCCTCCAGCACGACCTCGGGGGCACCCTTGACGACGAGGTGGTGGCGGCGGCGGGCCCGTCCGAGGACGGCGTGGACGCCCCGGTTCGAGTCGAACGGCAGCTCGGTGACGACCGTCCAGCCCGGCAGGCCGTCGGCGGCGGTGACGTCCAGTGCCTCGGCCGCCCGGTGCAGGGCCTCGTCGGTCTCGTCGAGCCCGTTGCCGTTGGCCTCGGCGTCGGCGGGAGCGCTGGCGCGCAGGCCGGCGGCGAGCACCCGTCGCAGCAGCGGGTCGTCGTGTTCGCGGCGGTGGACGTTGCGGCGGCCGTCGGAGACGCCGGTGAGACGTACGCGTCCCTCGGTGAGGGTCCCGGTCTTGTCGACGCACAGCACGTCGACGCGTCCGAGCGCCTCCACCGTGCGGGGGTTCCGCACGACGGCGTTGTTGGCGGCCAGCCGGCGGGCGCCGGCCAGTTGCCCCGCGGTCGCGACGAACGGCAGGCCCTCGGGCACGGAGGCGATCGCGAGGCTGACGGCGGTACTGGCCACGTCACGCAGCGGCCAGCGCCGCAGCAGCCCGACCCCTGCGGTGCCGCCGGCGGTCGCCAGCGCGGCCGGCAGCAGCCGCTTGGTCAGTTCTTCCAGCCGCAGCTCGACACCCGTCGGGGGCGGCGGGCCGGCCAGCGCGAGGCTGCGCGCCACCTCGGTGTGCTCGCCGGTGGCCACCACCACGGCGCGCACGGAACCGCTGGAGATCGTCGTGTCCTCGTAGAGCATGCAGGCGCGGTCGCCGATGGCCGCCTCGGGGCAGGGGTCCGCCGTCTTCGCCACGGGCAGCGACTCGCCGGTCAGGCTGGACTCGTCGACCTCGCAGCCGTCGGACACCAGGATCCGCGCATCGGCGGGAACGGCGTCGCCGGCGTGCAGCACGATGACGTCGCCGCGGACCAGCCGGTCCTCACGAACCCGCTGTTCGCGGCCGTCACGGACGACCGTGACCTCCTCGACGTCGCGCTCGAGCAGGCCGCGGACCGTGCGGTCCGCACGCAGCCGTTGCAGCCCGCCGACGAGGCTGTTGATCCCGATCAGGCCGAGCACCATGCCGGCGTCGGTCATGGAGCCCACGGCCGCCGACAGCCCGGCGCCGACACCGAGGATCGGGTTGAGCGGGTTGGCCAGCTCGGCCAGGAACGGCTCACCGGGCGACACCTCGGCGCCCCCGATCGTGGACACGGTCCGGCGCTGTCTCGCCTCGTCCACGGTCAGGCCACGCTGCGCGTCGGTGTCCAACAACTCGACGGCGCGATCGGCGCTCAGCACGTGCCAGCGCACGCGGTCCGGTACGTAGGGGCGCGGGCGGTGGGCCAGGCGCACGGCGGCCCAGGTCCCGGACGCGAGCGCCGCGGCGGCCGCGCCGTTGACCATCGCGAGCCCGCGCGAGCCGGCCGCCGCACGCGGCCCGGTGCCGGCGACCAGGGCACCCAGCGCCGAGCCGCCGACGGCGAAACGGGCCGAGCGGCGCGACACCTCGCGGGCCACGGCCGTGGCCTCGACGATGGTCGCGGCGTCGGCCAGCTCGCGACCCAGGATCAGGTCGGCGCCCCACGACGGACGGCCGGTCGGTGCGACGACCCCCAGTCCGACGTCGGCGGCCGCCAGCCCCCGGTGGCCCTGCCGGCCGATCAGCATCACGACCGCGCCGTCGGCCTGCAGGTCGCGGACCGCCTCGCCGAGCGCGCGACCGCCCGGCAGGGTGCCGTCGGCGCCGATGCGGTCGGCGACGCGCCCGGCGCGGCCGGCGACGAGCAATCGGTGCCCGCACGCACGCACGGCCGCGACGACGGCGTCGAGGCCCGGATCGAGTTGGTCGACGGCGTCGACGACGGCGGCGACCTGCCCGTCGTTCACGAGCGCGAGGGCGCGGCCGCCCCGGGCGGTGATCTCGCGGGCCCGGGCCCGGGTGCCGCGTGGCAGCGCGACCTGACCCCCGTCGGCCACGAGCTTCACCGGCGCCAGCCGCCAGCCGTCGGCGGTCCGGTCGGCGTCGACGTCGTCGGCGTCCAGCAGCCGCTCGGCGTGGTGGACCACGTCGGAGGGCGCGTCCCGCCCGTCGGGCGTGCAGGCGCCGCGGATCTCCCACCGGGGCGAGCGCACCACGTCGGCGTCCAGCACCACCGTGTCCACCCGGTCCAGCCGCCGGAGTGCGGAGGCGTCCAGGGGCACGATGCCGCGGTAGGCCAGCGTGCGCCCGAGGTGGGCCGCGAACCCCTCGCGCCCCAGTCGGGCCGCCTTCGGCGTGGACACGAGGAAGGCGTCGGCGGCGCGGCGCGGGTCGCGCGTCGCCAGGAGCGTCCCACCGAACCCGGCCAGGGAGAGCTGCCCGAGCCGCTTGCTGGCGAGCTCGACGGGACCGTCCGGCATGGGGACGGGCCGCGGGTCGAGGTCGGGCGGCTCGATCGGCTCGTCGCTGCGGATGGCGTAGAACTCGGGCTCACGCTGGCACCACACGCGACGGCGGGCCCGGACCTCACCCAGCACGGTGGCCTGGTGGGCGAGGTCGAGCATCGCCCCGAGCGGACCCTGCGCCAGCCCGCCGGCGGCGGCGCTGCCCAGCGGCAGGACCAGGGCCGCGACGCGGCGGCCGAGGATCTTCTCCGCCTGCAGGCGCAGCCACGGGTTGTTGTCGACGACGGTGACCAGCCCGCCGATCTCGATGGGCAGTTGCCGGAAGCGGGCGAGCTTGGCGCCGACGGCCCAGCCGATGCTCAGCAGGTCGCCCGCCATGATCGCGAGCACGCGGTGCACCGGTTCGTCGTCGGCCGGGTGCTCGGCACGGTCGCTGCAGTCCCAGCCCGGCCGCGGCGTCTCGCCGTGGCGCATGCCATGGGCGTCCTCCAGCGACTCGATCACGTCGAGCAGCGTGCCCAGGGTCGGCTGGCCGCCGTCGAAGGCCACGGCGACGCGGCCGGTGATGGCGTTGACCTCCGCCCAACGAACGTCGTCCAGGCGGCTGAGCGCCTGCGCGATGCGGCGACGGAAACCGACCGCCGACGGGTCCTCGAGTCCGTGGACCTCGATCTGGGCGTGTTCGTGGTGCCCGTCCTCCCACACCCGCCGGTGCGAGCCGAAGGCGTCGCCGACCAGTTCGACGCCCTCATCGAAGGCGTCGCCGACCAGTTCGACGCCCTCCTCGACGAGGTCACCGACCCGCTCCGCGCCCTCCTCGAAGAACTGGCGCACGTCGTCGAGGTGGACGTCGGCGAACGGGTTGTCGAGGTGCAGGTCCGCCAGCGGGCCGCCCTCGAACAGCGTGCTCAGGTCGAGGTCGAGCGGGCCGACGTGCAGACGGCCGTGCCCGTTACCGTCGACGTCGGCCCGGGTGCCGTTGGCGGACGTGAGGAGTGTCGTCGCGTGCTCCGCGGCCACCTCGCCGGTGGCCGCGTCACCCGGGGGCGTCGCGCTGGTCGGGGCGGCGTCGTCGGGCGCCGAATCCTCGGCCGTGAATGCCTCGCTCGCGATGCGGGCGGGCATGGTCGCCACACTCCAGGTGAGCGCAGCAGCCTGCCGCAGCGGCCCGAGCACCATCGACGGTCTCCTTGACCGGCCGCGGGAACGGGAGGCGGCCGACCGAGGAGTCTCCGAGGCCGGGACACCGTCGGGCAAGCGCCTACCGGGTCCGACCGGTCACCCGTCCGACAGCACCTTGGCCAGGACGTCGGCCGCACGGTCACAACCGGCCGCGTCTACGTCGAGGTGCGTCACCAGTCGGACCAGGTCCTCGCCCATCGCCCCGGCCAGCACCCCGGCCTCGCGCAGCCGCTCGAGGACCGCCGCGGCCGGCACGGCACCGGTGTCGACGTAGACGATGTTGGTCTCCACCTCCGCGGGGTCGCAGCTACCCGGCACGGCGTCGGCCACCTTGCGGGCCATGGCGCGGGCGTTGGCGTGGTCCTCGGCGAGGCGCTCGACGTGATGGGCCAGCACGTGACGTCCGGCAGCCGCCAGCACGCCGACCTGGCGCATCGCGCCGCCCAGCCGGCGGCGCCACTCCCGCGCCGACGCCACGACGTCCGCGTCGCCGACGACCACGGAGCCGACCGGCGCGCCGAGCCCCTTCGACAGGCAGAAGCTGAACCCGGTGAACAGCGCGCCGTACTCGCGCGGCGCCACCCCGCTGGCGACGATGGCGTTGAACAGCCGTGCGCCGTCCCCGTGCAGCGGCACGCCACGCTCGTCGGCGAGCGCCCGCAGGGCCCGAAGCCGGTCCAGGCCGTGGATGGCGCCGCCGCCGCGGTTGGTGGTCTCCTCGACGCTGATCGCGCCGACCGCCGTGTAGGGGAACGTCGGGGGACGCAGCCGCGGCCTGACCAGGTCCACGTCGAGCCGGCCACGGTCGCCGTCGATCGTGCGGAACTGCACGCCCGCGTGCAGCGCGCCGGCACCTGCCTCGTAGGCGACGAGGTGGGCGTCGGACTCGCACACCACCTCGCTGCCGGGCGGTACCAGGGCCCGCAGCAGCACCAGCGTGCCCATCACCCCGGACGGAACGAACAGCGCGGCCTCGCGGCCGAAGCGGTCCGCGACCTCCTCCTGGAGCGCCTCGACCTCGGGGTCCTCGCGGTAGACGTCGTCGCCGACCTCCGCGGCAGCCATGGCGCGACGGACTGCCTCGGTCGGGCGGGTGACGGTGTCGGAACGCAGATCGATCACGAGGTACCTCGGCATGTCGCGGTGGTCGGCGGTGGCGCGGACGCGGCGCCCGTCACCAGTCCGGGCGGCCGCCGAGCCAGGCGGCCAGCCCGTCGTGTGCCGCCCGGCCGCCGGCGAGGACCCCGACGCGGGGCTCGCCGCCGAGCCGGCGGGTGGGCCGACTGACGACCCCGCCGGCCTCGGTGACCAGGAGGCGGCCGGCCGCCCAGTCCCAGGGTGCCAGACCGAACTCCAGGTAGGCGTCGAAGCGCCCGGCCGCGGTCCATGCGAGATCCAGCGCCGCCGCGCCCACGCGCCGGACGTCCCGTACGGTGCCCAGCAGTTCCGCCACGTCCTCGGCCCAGTCGCGGCGGGTGTCGGCGGCGTAGGCGTAGCCGGTGGCGACCAGGGTGCGGTCGAGCGTCGCCGCGTCCGTCACCGCGAGCGGGGCACCGTCGCGCACCGCCCCACCGCCGCGCACGGCCACGAAGGTCTCCTCGCGGGTGGGATCGTGTACGACGCCGACCAGCGAGCCGTCGTCGTCCTCGCACGCGATCGAGACGCACCAGGCCGGGATCCCGTACAGGAAGTTGACCGTGCCGTCGAGCGGGTCGACCACCCAGCGCAGGCCCGTGGTCCCGCGTCGCTGCGCCTGGCCCTCCTCGCCCAGCAGGCCGTCGTCGGGACGCGCCTGCGCCAAGCGGTCGGCAATGAGCCGTTCGGCGGCACGGTCGGCCTCGGAGACGGGATCGCTGACCGTCGTCTTCGTGGCGAACCCCAGGTCGTCGCCTGCAGCGTGGCGGGACGCGAAGCCGGCCAGCGCGGCACCGGCCTCGCAGGCGGTGTCGACGGCGAGGTCGCGCAACAGGGACAGGTCCGGCTCAGCCAAAGAACGTCTCCGCGACGTGGTACAGCGAGGCGGGCACGGTCTTCAGCCGAGCGGTCGCCTCGGCCAGCGGGACGGGCACGACCGCGTGGTTCTGGAACGCCGTCATCTGCCCCCATCGCGAGTCGATCGCGAGCTCGGCGGCCTTGACGCCCATCTGCGTGGCGAGGACCCGGTCCATGGCGGTCGGCGAGCCACCGCGCTGGACGTGCCCCAGGATGGTCACGCGCGCCGGGAAGCCCGTGCGGGTCTCGATCTCGTGGGCGATGGCATGGCCGATGCCGCCCAGCCGTGGTCGCCCGAACTCGTCCTTGGGCGGCTCCTCGATCTCCAGCGTGCCGTCGAGCGGCAGCGCGCCCTCCGCCACGACGACGATGGAGAAGTCACGGCCCGAGCCGGCACGGTGCTTGAGGTGGCGGCCGACGGCGTCGATGTCGAACGGCACCTCGGGGATGAGGATGGCGTCCGCCCCGCCGGCCATGCCGGAGTAGGTTGCGATCCACCCGGCGTGACGGCCCATCACCTCGAGCACCATCACCCGGTTGTGGGACTCCGCGGTGGAGTGCAGCCGGTCGACCGCCTCCGTGGCCGTACGCACGGCCGTGAGGAAGCCGATGGTCAGCTCCGTCGCGGCGACGTCGTTGTCGATCGTCTTCGGGATCCCGACGATCGGGATGCCCTCCTCGGTCAGGCGGGTGGCGGCCGACAGGGTGCCCTCACCGCCGATCACGACCAGGCCGTCGAGGCGGTGCACCTCGAGTGCCTCGCGAATGCGTTCGACGCCGTTGGGCTCGCGATAGGGGTCGACCCGGGACGTCCCCAGGATCGTCCCGCCGCGGTGGAGCAGCCCGCGGGTCGTGGACAGGGTGAGCTGGTCGACCTCGAGGTCGAGGACGCCCTTCCAGCCGGCGCGGAAACCGAACGTCAGCACGTTGGCCTGGTCGGCACGCCGGACGACGGCGCGGATGGCGGCGTTGAGACCCGGGCAGTCTCCACCGCCGGTCAGGATGCCGATGCGGGAGACCATCAGTACGCGTCCAGGGAGGTGGGAGCGGGGGCGGCGGCGCGGGGCGGGAGCCGACGCGTCCGGCGGATCGTAGACAGCCGGCGGCGAGCGCGTGATCGGCGGTCAGCCGGTGAGCCACACCACCAGCGCCGCGACCCAGGTCGCGGCCATGGCCGCGACGCCGAGGGGCAGCGCCCGGAACCCGAGTCGGGCGGCACGGTCGCCGGCCGGGCGACCGCGGCGCACGGCGTACGCCGCCGTGGCGAGGGTGGCGGCACCGCAGGCGGCACCCAGCGCCGCGAGCGCCTGCACGAGGAGCGACCGGCTGACGAGCCCGGGCACGACGGCGAGGAACACCACCGCGACGCCCGAGGCGACCAGTGTCTGGCGCGCTTCCGTGGCCCGATCCTCGCGGCCGTCAGAGCAGGCGACGGCACAGCCCAGCGAGCAGCCCGAGCAGCCGCCGAGATCGATCGTGTCGCCCGTGCGGTCCGGAGGGGGCGTGCGGTCCGTCATGCGGACTCCGAGGCCGCCTCGTCGGCGAAGCCGGGGGCAAGCTCGTCCCACATCTCCTCGAGCGCCCGTGGCAGCACCCTGGCCGCGCCCACGACGGAGATGAAGTTGGTGTCCCCGACCCAGCGCGGCACGGCGTGCAGGTGCAGGTGCTCGGCGATGCCGGCGCCACCGGCAGCGCCGAGGTTCATGCCGAGGTTGACGCCCTGGGCGTTGACCTGCTGCTTCAGCACAGCGACCGAGCGGCGGGCCAGGTCCCACAACTCGTACGCGGCGTCGTCGGGCAGCTCCTCGAGTTCGGCGACGTGCTGGTAGGGCACGACCATCAGGTGCCCGGGGTTGTAGGGGTAGGCGTTGAAGATCACGAAGCAGTGCCGACCGCGGTGCAGGATGAGGCTCTCCCGGTCGCGGTCGGGACCCCGCTGCGGCAGGACGCAGAACGGGCAGCCCTCCAGTGGCTCCGCACCGGCCACGTACCCGAATCGCCAGGGCGCCCACAGGCGCTGCAGGTCGTCCACGCCGAGCCCGGCCTGGTCGTGCCGTGCGTCACGCCCGATCTGGCCGACCGAGTCGGTGTCGTCCTCCACACGTCGCTCCTGGCGGGTCGGCTGTCCACGTCTCACGTGGGATCACGTGGCCACGTCGCGGCGTGAGCGTACGCTGCCGCTCCCGGCCCGGGAGACCACGCCATGCCGACCTACGCCGCCTTCCTGCGTGGCATGAACGTCGGCGGTCACCGCATCACCAACGCCGAGTTGGCCGCGGCGATGGCCGCGCTGGGGTTCGCCGAGGTCGGGACGTTCCTCGCCAGCGGCAACCTGCACTTCGCCGCCCCGCACGACGACGCCGGCGAACTGGAGGGACTGGTCGAGGCGCACCTCCAGACCCTCCTCGGGTACGCCGTCCCGACCTTCGTGCGGACCCGGGAGGAGGTGACGGCGATCGCCGCCGCGCAGCCGTTCCCTCCCGAGGCCGTCGCGGCGACCGCCGGCAAGGTGCAGGTGGTGTTCCTGCGTGACGAACCATCCGCGGCACAGCGCAACCGGCTGCTCGGGCTGGCCACCGACGACGACCGCCTCGCCATCGTCGGTCGGGAGCTGTACTGGCTGCCGCGCGGCGGCATCAGCGACGCCGGCATCGACCTGATGCAGCCGTCGCTCTACCCCGGCCCGGCGACGATGCGCACGAAGCGGACGGTCGAACGCCTCGCCACCCGCCTGTGACGGCACGGCGACACGCGGAAATGGCCGGGGCACGCGTGCGGTGGCGCGGTCGGGCGGTCGACGGATGTCACCGCAGTGCGCGGTCAGGCGGTGAGCGGATGTCGCCGCAGCGGCGAGGTCAGGCGGTGAGTGGATGTCGCCGTAGCGGCGGGTCGGAGGTCGCGCGCCGGCGTCCGCGTTTGACGGTGACGGTCCCGTCGGCGGTCATGTCGAGTTGCCAGCGGCCTTCGGTGACGGCGGTGTGGTGGCGGCGGCAGAGCGCGACCAGGTTGTGCACCACCGTGTGGCCGCCGTGTTCGCGTGGGATCACGTGGTGCAGGTCGGTCCAGGCGGCCGGCATCCGGCAGCCCGGGAACCGGCAGCCCTGATCGCGGGCCAGCACCGCCTGACGCAGCCGGGCCGGGATCGACGCGGTCGGGGCGCTGATGCCCAGCACCTCGTGCCCGTCGGTCAGCACGAACTGCATCCGGCAGTCATCCGCCAGCCGCCGCAACGCCAACGGGGTCAGCGCCGGCGGTGCGCCTGGCAGCCGCCACAACAGCCGCGCCCGCCGGGCCTGCTCGGTGTCGCCGACCAGGGCGTGGATGTCGGTGACCACCGTCATCGACGGGCGGGCACGCACCATGGTGCCGTCGGCCCGGTGGCCGGACAGGAACACCTCGGCCAGCTTGACGAACGCATCCGCCAACTGCCGGCCCCGCGGCCGATCGAACCCCTCACCCAGCGGATCCGACACGTCGCCGTCACCGGTCGCGGCGTCGGGGGCGTTGCCGTCACGGCTGGCGGCGCGGTCGCTTCCGCTCGCGGCGCCGTCGGTCGCGTCGTCCGGCATGGGGTCGAGGGCGTCGCGGGTCACGTCGCGGTCACCGGTGGGCGGTGCGGCGGCGGCTTCGAGCGCCTCGCGGATCAGCGCACCGTCGGTAGCCGGGAACGCGAAACCGCGTACGCCGCCTTCGAGGTCGGGTTGGACGTGCAGATAGCGCCGCTCGACCCGCCGGACACTGCGGGCCTGCTCCAAGTCTTCCCGTAGCCGGCCGGCCGCGACCCGCACGTGGTCGACCAGCTCGTCGGCCTGCAGCCGCCGTATCTCGTCGAGATCGGCGAACCGCTGGTCGAGCTCGGCCCGCAGCGCCACCGTCAACGGCCCGGCCTCGCACACGATCGCGCGGACCTGCCCCCACCCCAGCGCACCCGCATGGAACGCGGCCCTGACGTTGGGCATACAGGCCAGCACGTCCCGGACCGTGTGCAAGAACCGCCGGTCCCCGAACGTGGCCTTCGACTGCAACGCCAACAGCCCCTCCAACGGCAACCCCGCCCGACGCTCTGACAGCGAGCCGGCCTCGATCCGGTCGACCAGCTCCACCACCGCGGCCTGACAGGTGTCAGCGGTGGCGAGCAGTTCCAGCAGCCCGGCCAGCTCCCCGTTACCAGACACGGCCCGGTCGGCCGCCAACACCCGGACCCGCTCCACCGCGGCGGCCGCGTGCCGGATCGCCAGGCGCAGGTCGCCGCCGTCACCATCGGTGTGGCCGGGCACCGGAGCGGCGTCGGTCGTGTAGTCCGGGGCGTGTTCGCGGGCGACGCTGTGGTGTCGCCGGAGCGTTGCTCGATACCCCGCGCGAGACGTGGTCGCGGGCACCGCGGTGCAGGTGCTGGGCGAGGTGGCGGGGGGTGTGGGCATGGTGGGTAGTGTACGCGGCGGAATGACGATTCAGCGGCTGGATCTGCCGTTCCTTGTGGATTCGGCGGTCAACGTTCCACAGCCTGCAGCACCGCACGACCAAGACACGCTGCACCGTTACTGCCGAGGATCCCGGCCAGACCGCACGTTCGTCCGTGTGGCAGCGGCCGGTGGGCCGCCCGCGTGCGCCTCATCGAGTTCGAAGCAGAATTGGCGGCCCATCTCGCGGTAGCCGAGACGTCGCGCCACCGTCCTGGAGGCGAGGTTCGAGGCCGCTGCTCGCCACTGTGGCGTCAGGCCCTGATCCAGCACACGCCGGGTCGCTGCCGCCGCCACCGCCGTCCCTACGCCGGCCCCACGGGCGTCGGGGGCGACTAGGACACCAACGTGGCCGATTCCGGCGGGCCAGCCGAGATGACCGGCGGCGCCGAGCACGATCCCTGCCCGACGGAGCACGAGGGCCTGCTCCATCTCCGCCACGGAACTCTCGTCCACGTCCTCGTCGGGAAGCGCGGCGAGCCAGTCACGAAGCGTCGAGACGGGGACCTCCTCCACGTGGCTTCGGTCTTCGAGGTCGGGCACCCGAGCGCGGCCGGGGAGATAGGCCAACAGAGCCGGTCCCATGGTGCGGTCGGGCTGCAGCGCCGCCTCGACCTGGGCAGGGTCGCTGGGATCGTCGAGTGCCCGCAGGCGGGCGATCGACGCGTCATCGGCTTGACCTGCCTCGATCAGGCTGGCGTCACCGAACCGGACGACTCCGACCCATCCCGCGGGAGCGATACCTCGCGATCCGCGCACGACGGTGGTCGTGTGCGGATGCAGCGCTCGGTCGTCGGCGGCCAGCGTGCGCCAGAGCCGACGCGCCGGTTCAGGAACCACGCGCCGACCCCGAGTGGCGGCCGATGAGCAGACCGCGGCCCATGCCGAGGCCGTCGACCTGGTCGCGCCACTCCCCCGCCAGACCGGCGTGCTCGACGGCCGCGAGGTAGCGCTCGGCGGTGAACAGCGGCATGCGGTGGGTCTCCTCGGCGGTCGCAACACCGCCGGGCGTGGCCACGGCCCAGGCGAACTGCAGCACCAGGACGTCGTCCTCGCGATGGGAGCTGGCCGCCCGGGCCACGACTCCGTCGTCGTTCTGGGCCGTCACCAGGTCGCGGACGCCGCCGTCGCAGACCCGATCCGGCGTCAGCCACGGCTCGACCAGCAGCGTCCCGCCGGGTGCGACGTGGCGCGCCATGGCGGCCACGGCCGCATCCAGTTCGTCGGCGTCGGCGACGTGGCCGATGGAGGAGAACAGGCACGTCACGATGTCGAACGTCCGGCCGAGATCGAAGTCGCGCAGGTCGCCCTCGGCCAGCGGCACGCCACGGTCGAGCCGGCAGCCGGCGATGGCCAGCATGTCCGACGACCGGTCGAGCCCGGCGACCTCGTCGAGGGCAGCCGCGAACCGCTGCAGGTGCCGGCCGGTGCCGCACGCGACATCGAGGAGGGAGCGCGGCTGGCGGCCGTCCTCGCGGGCGACCGCCAGCAGCGCGGCTGCCTCGGCGTCGTAGTCCTTGCCGCGCGCGTCGTAGAGCGCGTCGTACCAGGCGGCCAGGTCGTGGTAGCCGACCGCCTGGTCGAGGGGCTGGGCGGTTCCGCCGGTCACGCCTCGAGCGCGACGCGGCGCTCCCGCACCTCCTCGGCGACCTCGGCGACGAAGTCGTCCAGCGGCACGTCCTTGCGCTGGTCGCCGCGGTAGGGCCGGACCGCGACGGTGCGGGCGTCGCGTTCCGAGCCGCCGACCACCAGGGCGTAGGGCACCTTCGAGGTCTGGGCGCGGCGGATCTTGGCGCCGAGGGTGTCGTCGGAGTGGTCGACCTCGACCCGCAGGTGCTGTGAGCGCAGGGCTGCGGCGACCTCGTCGGCGTAGCCGTCGAATTCCGCGGCGACCGGGACGACGGTGGCCTGCACGGGTGCGAGCCAGGTCGGGAACGCGCCGTTGAACGACTCCACCATGACGGAGAAGAACCGCTCGATCGAGCCGAACAGGGCCCGGTGCACCATGTAGGGCCGGTGCTTGGCGCCGTCGTCACCGACGTAGGTGATGTCGAAGCGCTCGGGCAGGTTGAAGTCGACCTGCACCGTGGTCAGCTGCCACTCGCGGCCGATCGCGTCGCGGGCGTGGATGTCGATCTTCGGCCCGTAGAAGGCGCCCTCGCCCGGGTCGATCTCGTAGTCCATGCCGGTCTGCTCGACGGCCTCGATCAGGGCCCGCTCGGCGGCCTCCCACTGCTCGTCGTGACCGGCGATCGACTTCTCCGGGCGGGTCGAGATGGCCACGCGGGAGGGTTCGCCCAGCCCGAAGGCCCGGTACAGGTCACGGGCGAACTCGACGCAGCCGGCGACCTCGTCGACGACCTGGTCGGGACGGCAGAAGATGTGCGAGTCGTCCTGGGTGAAGCCCCGGGCCCGCAGCATCCCGTTCACCACGCCCGAGCGCTCGTAGCGGTAGACGGTGCCGAGCTCGGAGATGCGGATCGGCAGCTCACGGTACGAACGGGTCCGCGAGGTGAACGCCAGGATGTGGAACGGGCAGTTCATCGGCTTGAGCCGGTAGGCCGCGTTGCCGGCGTCCTCGAGCTCCATGCCCGGGTACATCAGCTCGCCGTAGTTCTCCAGGTGCCCGGAGATCCGCCACAGGTCTTCCTTGGCGATGTGCGGGGTGTAGACGGGCAGGTAGCCGCGCTTCAGGGTCTCGTCGCGGATCCAGTCCTCCATCTGCTTGCGCACGATCGCACCGTTGGGCAGGAAGATGGACAGCCCGGGACCGAGCTCGTCGGGGAAGTGCACCAGCTCCAGCTCGCGACCGAGCTTGCGGTGGTCGCGCTTGCGAGCCTCCTCGAGCATCTCCAGGTGCTTGGCGAGCGCCTTGCGCGACTCCCAGGCGGTGCCGTAGATGCGCTGCAGCATCGGCTGGTCCTCACGCCCGCGCCAGTAGGCGCCGGCCGTCCGCAGCAGCTTGAACGCCGGGATGCGGTCGGTGGAGGGCACGTGCGGGCCACGGCAGAGGTCGGACCAGGCGACGGAGTCGGTCCCGTCCCGGCCCACCCGCACGTTGCGGTAGACGGTGAAGGTGACCTCGCCGTCGGTGACGTCGGGCGCGTCGGGGGCGTCGACGGTCGAGGCGATGGTGCCGTCACCGACCAGTTCGATGATCTGGGTCTTGTAGGGCTGGTCGGCGAACTCGGTCAGCGCGTCGTCGCGTGCGACCTCCTCGCGGACGAACCGCTGCTTCTCGCGCAGCAGTTCGACCATGCGGGCCTCGATCTTCTCCAGGTCCTCGGGGGTGAACGGCCGCTCGACGTCGAAGTCGTAGTAGAAGCCGTCCTCGATCGGCGGGCCGATGGCCCACTTCGCGTCCGGGAACAGGTCGGTGACGGCCTGTGCCATGACGTGGGCGGTGGAGTGGCGCAGGATGGCACGCCCCTCCTCGGTGTCGGCGGCGATGGCCTCGACCTCGGCGTCGTCGGGCACCTCGCGGTCGAGGTCCCACGGCTGGCCGTCCACGCGGGCGGCGACGATCTGCCCGCGGACGGCCTCGAGGGCCTTCAGGGCCTGGATGGCGGTGGCGCCGGCGTTCAGCTCGGCGGTCGCGTCGCCGTGGCGCACGGTGATGGTCGAACTCACTGCGAAGTCTCCTGTGCTCGCGCGGAGCGTACTCGGGTGGCCGGACGGTCCCCGGCCCGCCGAGGCTGGCGGGGATGCGGGGCACGAGCTCGCCGGGCGGCGGCGTGTCAGGCCGTCGAGGGCCGCCCGGCGCGGAGCGTTCGCGTGCACGCCGCCGGACCCCGGTGGCGGGGGGCAGGCGCGACGTGCGACGTGGTCGACATGCTCGTCACGGTGCCACCCGGAGACGGCCGAGGCAACCCCGTGCGCCAGGCCGTCCCCGAGGCGCCGGTGGCAGCGGCCGCTGGTCCCCGCGCGCCGGTGGCGGTGCTCGCCGCTCCCCACGTAGGGTCGCCGTCCCCGCCGACGAACCGCTCCGGAGTCGAGATGGACGTCCGCCTCGCCACCCGCTGCCTCGCCGCGACCCGGATCGGGTTGGGGCTGGCGCTTTTCCTCGCCCCTCGGCGCGTGGCCCGGGGGTGGATCGGCGACGACGCCGACCGGCCGGGGGCGGCGGCCGCGGTCCGCGGCCTGGGCGCCAGGGACGTCGCGCTGGGGGTCGGCATGTTGGCGGCCATCGACGACCGACAGGACGACGCGGACCTGCACCGCTGGATCGAGGCCGGGATCGTCGCCGACCTCGCCGACGGTGCGGCCACACTGCTCGCCGGCCGGACCGACCACATGGGCCGACTGGTGGTCGCCATGGCGGCGTCGGGCGCCGTGTTCGGCGGTTGGCTGCGCTCGCGGCTGCGGTAGTCCCCGCCCGACCGGTCGCCGACGCCGACATCGAGCGTCCCTTCGGCCGGGGTCGCGGGCCCTGTTCGCGGCGCGGCGCCGCACCCTGACGCGCGACCGGGACGTCGTCAGCGAGGGACACCTGTGTCAGAGGAGCAGGAGCAGGCGTCGTCGGCGTCGTCGAATGGACGCGCGTGGGTGAAGCACGCCCTGCGCGCCGGTGCCGTGATCGGAGTGCTGGCCGTCATCGCCGCTGCCGGCGTGGCGCTGGCGTTCTGGCGCATCCACAGCACCACCGCCATCCCGGCGGCCGAGGAACTGCAGATCCCGGATCCGACGGTGGTCCTGGACCAGGACGGCGAGCTGATCCAGACGCTGGAGCCGGCGGCCGTACGCGCGAACGTGGCCCTGGACGACCTGCCCGACCACGTGCCGGCGGCGATCCTCGCTGCCGAGGACCGCGGCTTCTACGAACACCAGGGCTTCTCCACCCGCGGGATCCTGCGCGCCTTGTGGGTCAACCTGACGGAGGGCGAGCGCCAGCAGGGCGCCTCGACGATCACGCAGCAGTACGTCGCCATGGCCGTCGCGGACATCGACGACAGCTACACCGGCAAGTTCCGCGAGGTCGCCGTGGCGACCCGACTGGAGCGTGAGTTGTCGAAGGACGACATCCTCGAGATGTACCTGAACGCGGTGCCGTTCGGTCGGACCGCGTACGGGATCGAGGCAGCCGCGCAGACCTACTTCGCCGTCCCAGCGTCCGAGCTGGACGTCGAACAGGCAGCGGTGCTGGCCGGGATGATCGCGGCACCCACGGCGTACGACCCGGCCGACAACCCCGACGGTGCGGCGGCCCGCCGCGACTTCGTCCTCGACGGCATGGTGCAGACCGGGGCCGTGCCGGAGGAGAAGGCCGACGAACTGATCGGCTCCGAGCTGCCCGAGTTGCGCACCGAGCCGCTGTTCGAGTTCGGGCCGCACGCCTACTTCCTCGACGCCGTCCGCGACGCCGTACCGACACTGCTCGGCGAGGACCAGGACCTCGGCGCCGGCCTCGTGATCCACACCACGATGGACCGCCGCGGGCAGGATCTGGCGCACGAGACGCTGAACGACCAACTCGACGGCACCGAGCACACGGGCGCCGTCGTGACGGTCGAGGCGGAGACCGGCGCGGTCCGCACCCTGCTGGGTGGCCGCGACTACGAGCAGCAGCAGTTCAACGTCGCGCTGCATGGTGAGCGGTCGATCGGCTCGGCGTTCAAGACCTTCACCCTCGCGGAGCTGGTGGCGCAGGGCTATGACCCGGACCAGACCCGGATCGACGCCCCCGAGGAGTTGGTCGTCGAGCAGGACGGCTCTCAGGACGATGCCACGATCGGCAATTACAGCGGGCACGGGCACGGCGAGGTCGACCTGCGACAGGCCACCGTGGAGTCCATCAACACCGCCTACGTCCGCATCGCCGAGGAGCTCGGGTACGAGGCGGTGGCCGAGCGCGCCGAGGACCTGGGCATCGACCAGGACCTGCCTGCGTTCCCGAGCCTGACGCTCGGCAGCATCGGCGTCTCGCCGCTGCGGGTGGCGGCGGCGTATGCGACGCTGGCGAACGACGGCGTCCGGGCCCGTCCCTACGTGGTCGAACGGATCGAGAGCCACGACGGCGAGATCCTCTACGAGCACGAGCCCGAGACCGAGGAGGTGTTGGCGCCCGAGGAGACGGCGGTGGTGTCGGACGTGCTGCAGGACGTCGTGATCCGGGGCACCGGCACGGCCGCGGCGATCGGGCGTCCGGTCGCGGGCAAGACGGGCACGACCAACGACAACGTCGACGCCTGGTTCGCCGGCTACACCCCACAGCACGCCACGGTGGTCTGGGTCGGCAACGAGGACAACTCGCCGATGGAGGGCGTCACGGGCGGGTCCCTGCCGGCGATCTCCTGGGGCGCCTACATGGGGGCCTACGTCGAACCGTTCGACGTCGAGGAGTTCCCGGCCCCGGACACCTCGGGGCTGCAGGCGTGGCGGCCCGTCGAGGAGGAGAACCTGCCGCCGCCGCCCGAGCCGGAACCCGAGCCCGAGCCGGAACCCGCGCCGGAGCCCGAGGAGACCGAGGAGCCGGAGCCGGAGGAGACGGAGGAACCGGACGAGCCCGAACCGGAGGAGACCGAGGAGCCGGACGAGCCCGAGGAGACCGAGGAGCCGGAGGAACCGGACCCCGGTGAGGGCGACGGCAACGGCAACGGGAACGGCGACGGCAACGGCGACGGCGGCGGGAACGGCAACGGCAACGGCAACGGCGGCGGGAACGGCAACGGCGACGACGACGGCGAGGACGCGAACACCGACGCGGCCGGGGGCGGAGACGACGACACCGAGGACGACGGCGAGGACGCGAACGCCTGACCGGCCCGATCCGCGAGGTCGCCGGCCGCCCTCAGCGGGTACGGGCGTCGTCGTCGCGGTCAGGGCGACGCCGCTCCCCCGCCGCTGGCTGGCGCTTCGGCCGACCGATGAACGCGGTCGAGAGCAGCTGCGGTTCCTCGTGCTCGAGTTCCTCGGCGCGCAAGGAAGTGACGATGGCGACGCCGAGGATCGCGGCGATGACCCCGAGGCTGACGTAGATCGGCACGTGGTAGACCTCCACGAGCAGCATCTTGACGCCGACGAACGTGAGGATCGCCGCGAGGCCGCGGTCGAGGTAGCGGAACCGCCCATGCATCCCGGCGAGCGCGAAGTAGAGCGCGCGAAGTCCCAGGATGGCGAAGGCGTTGGCCGAGAACACGATGAACGGCTCCCGGCTGACGGCCAGGATCGCCGGAACGGAATCGACCGCGAAGACGACGTCGGTGAACTCGATCAGCACCAGGACGGCGAAGAGTGGTGTCGCCATCAGAACGCCGTCGCGGCGTGTGAAGAGCTTCTGGCCGTCGAGTTCCTTCGAGACGGGCAGGAAGCGACGGACGGCACGAAGCGCCGGGTTGCGATCCGGATCGACCTCCTTGCCGGCGGCCCGCAGCATCCGGTAGGCGGTGTAGATCAGGAGCGCGCCGAAGACGTACAGCAGCCAGTCGAACCGGTCGAGCAGTGCGACGCCGGCGAAGATGAACACCGCCCGCAGCACCAGCGCCCCGAACACACCCCAGAACAGCACCCGGAACTGGTAGCGGTTGGGGACGGCGAAGAACGAGAAGATCACCGCCCACACGAAGACGTTGTCGATCGAGAGGCTCTTCTCGATCAGGTAGCCGCCGAAGTACTCGCCGGCGGCCTGCCAGCCGACCGCCCGGGCGACGACGAGCCCGAACACGAGGCCGATCGCGATCCACACCCCGCTCTCCACGAACGCCTCGCGCAGCGGGATCTCGTGCGGGACGCGGTGGACGAGCAGCAGATCGGCCAACAGCAGCGCGACGATGACGGCGACCAGCGCCAGCCAGGCCCAGACCGGCACGTCGATCGACACGAAGCGGCCGGGTCCGGCGGTCTCGGCCGCCGTCGAGACCAGCGCGTGCAGCGCCATGATCGGTCCACCGGTGGGGCCAGCCCCCGACGGGCCGGCGCAATCGGCAGCGTGACGCTCGCGGCCGGCCCCGAGGTCACGCCCGCCGTCGCCGAACGGTCATGCTCCTCACCCGGCCGGCCAGGACCGGCCCGACACCACGAAACCCCGCCGAGCTGCGTCGTCGCAGGTCAGGCGGGGGTTCGTCGGGGTGGGCACGAGAGGTATCGAACCTCTGACCTCTGCCGTGTGAAGGCAGCGCTCTCCCACTGAGCTACGTGCCCCTGGGCGGCGCGCACCGTACCGCCGCCGGGCCGCTCAGGCCAACCCGGCCGGCCCGGCGCGCACGGTCACCTCGAAGGCGCCGTCGCGCCACACCACGTCCCCGCCGTGGGCCCGGGCGACCCCACGGGCGATCGCGAGCCCGAGGCCGGAACCACCACGGTCGTCCAGCGACACGAAGCGGTCGAACACGGCCTCTTCGGTTCCGGGGGCCAGGCCCGGCCCGTCGTCGCGGATGCGGATCCGTGCGCCGTCGTCCAGTGCGGCGAGGTCCACCTCGATGGCCTCGTCGGCGTGCCGCCTGCCGTTGTCCAGCAGGTTGGCCACCGCCTCGCGCAGGCCGTCACCGTCGACGTCCACGACCAGGCGCGCCGGCGCCTGCAGCGTCATGCGCAGCGACGGGGCAAGGGCCTGCTGCCGCTCGATCTCCTCGCCGAGCAGCGGCACCAGGTCGGTCGGGTGCCGCGTCGGCTCGTCGCCGCGGTCGAGTTGCGCGACCCGCAGCAGCGAGTCCAGCAGCCGTCCCGTGCGCACCGACTCGCGGGCGAGGTTGCCGACCAGGCGATCCTGCTGCGCCGGGTCGGGGCTGCGCAGCAGCGCCTCGCTGGCCGCCCGCAGGCCGGCCACGGGCGTTCGCAGTTGATGGGCGGCGTCGGCGAGGAACCGTCTCGATCGCCGCTCGGCCTCGCGGGCGGCCTGCAGTGCCTGCTCCTGTGCGTCGAGCATCTCGTCGAACGCGGTCGCCAACCGCCCGATCTCCGTGCGGGTGTCGGCCGGTCCCAGCCGCGCGCCGGTGGAGCCCCGGGCGATGGCGCGCGCCGTCTCCACCATGTCGTCCAGCGGCCGCAGCACCCGGTGCGAGAAACTGCCCAGCAGGACGACGGCCACGAGGACGGCCACGAGCGAACCGGCCACGATGGCGACCCGGACCCGCTGCATCACCGCGTCGCCGCCGGTGCCACTCACCAGCACGAGCACGCGGGAGCCGTCGTCGCGCACGACCTCCTGTGCCAGCGAGCGGTCCGGGTCCACGTCGGCGCGGCTCACCAGTTCGTCGCCGTCCGGCGTGATCACGATCGCCGGGACGTCGCGGCGTTCCAGCACCTCGTACAGCGCCTCGGGCGGCAGGTCGCCGAGCTCCTCGACCAGCGCCACGCGGGCGGCCAGGGACCGTTCCCGCTGGCCTTCGATCTCCTCGCGCAGCGTCCACGTCGCGGCGAGGTCGCTGGCCAGCACGACCATCGCGACGACCGCGAGCGTGAACAGGACCAGGCGGTACCGCAGCGAGCGGAACAGCATCAGCCGCGCAGGACGTAGCCGACGCCGCGGACGGTGTGGATGAGGCGGTCGCCCTGCGCCTCGAGCTTGCGTCGCAGGGCACTGATGTGGACCTCGACCAGGTTCTCGTCGTAGCTCTCGAAGCCCCACACCAGCGCCAGCAGCCGGCTCTTCGACACCACGGTGCCGATGTTGCGCCCGAGGGTGATCAGCAGGTCGAACTCCGTGCGGGTGAGCTCGAGCGGCGTGCCGCCGCGGACGGCCGTCCGGGCGGCCTCGTCCACGACCAGGTCGTCGACCTGCCAGGCCTGCGACTCCAGCCGCCCGGCGCGGCGCAGCAGGGCCTGTACGCGCGCCAGCAGCTCGACCGTGGAGAAGGGTTTGGTCACGTAGTCGTCGCCACCCGCCTCGAAGCCCGCCAGGCGGTCGTCGAGGTCGCCGAGGGCGGTGACGAAGATGATCGGGACGTCGCCGCGCGCCCGGATGGTGCGGGCCAGGTCGAACCCGTCGGGTCCGTCGGGCAGGCGCACGTCCAGGATCGCCAGGTCCGGGCGGAAGGCATCGACCTGGTCGGTGCCGTCCGTGCCGTCGGCCGAGGTGACGACTTCGTAGCCCTCGCCACGGAGGGCCACCGCGACCGATTCGCGCAGGGTGGTGTCGTCTTCGACCAGGAGGATGCGGGGTGCTGAGCTCATGGTGCCGCATCGTAGGTGCCCGAGCCGCGTCCATCGCCTTTTCGGCGCGGATGCCGGCGGATCCTCGGGGTCGACCGGCCGGCGGCACCTACTTGACGGGTATGGCACAGTGGTGCCACCAGAGAAGGGAGGTGGTCCGTATTGGATAGCAGTCATCACGGGACCCTGGAGGTGCACGGCCGCTAGGCCGTCGCTGGTATGCCCGGCGGAATCCAACCGATGCACCGCCACTGCGCGCCGGTCGGGAATTCGTCCCGCCTGACGTTCCGGGGGTGGTCCGCCACCTGCGGAGCGGTGCCAGAGGTTCCACCAGCAGTCACAACGCGAGGGGCGCGGCCACCGGCCGCGCCCCTCGTCGTCGTCCTCCCCCGTCGACCGGTCGTCCACCGTCGCGTCACGGGACGTTCAACCCTCGCTAGGCTCCGCGCGCCCCCACGTCTTCGCGAGCGCGAGGCCCACCCGTCGTGGTCGAGTCGTCTGCCCGCGCCGCCGCCCGTCGCGAACTGCCGACGCCGCTGCGTGCGCTCCTCGTCCTGGTCCTGCTGTACGCCTTCCTCGTGGGCGTCGGGTTGCTGGAGACCGGGATCGCGGCCCTGGGCGAGGGGTTCGAGGAAGGACTGCTGACCAACGTCGCCAACCCGATCTCCGGGTTGTTCGCCGGCATCCTGTTCACCGTGCTGGTGCAGTCGTCGTCGGTGTCGACGTCGGCCATCGTGGGGCTGGTCGGGGCCGGCACGCTGTCGGTGCCGCTGGCCGTGCCGATGATCATGGGCGCCAACATCGGCACGACGGTCACCAACACGCTCGCCTCCCTGGGCAACATCCGTCGCTCCGACGAGTTCCGTCGCGGCTTCGCCGGCGCGACGATGCACGACTTCTTCAACGTGCTCGCGGTGGCCGTCCTGCTGCCGATCGAGTTGATGACCGGCTTCCTCGCCAACATCGCCGAGGCGCTGACCGAGCGCCTGCGCGGGGCCGAGGTCTCCGAGGTCGGCACCAGCCCGATCCGCACGGCGGTGAAGGCGCCGATCGGGTTGGTCGAAGCCTTCTTCGACGGTGATCCGTTCGGCGGCCGGTTCGCCGGCGTGGTCTTCCTCGCACTCGGCCTGGGGCTGATCTTCCTGGCGCTGGGGCTCATCACGCGCAACATGCGCGAGCTGGTGGCCGGCGGCGTGGAGCGCGCCATGAACAAGCTCGTCGGGCGCGGGGGTGGCGCCATGGGCATCCTGGTCGGCATCGCCGTGACGGTGTCCGTCCAGTCCTCGACCATCACCACCTCGATCCTGGTGCCGCTGGTGGCGGCGGGCATCCTGACGTTGCCCAACGCCTACCCCATCACCCTGGGCGCCAACGTCGGCACCACCATCACGGCACTGCTCGCGTCGCTGGCCGTTCTGCGGCCCGAGGGGCTGACCATCGCCCTCGTCCACACGCTGTTCAACGTGATCGCACTGGCGGTGCTCTATCCCGTGCCGCGCCTGCGGCTGCTGCCCGTCCGCCTCGCCGAGGGGTTGGCCGGACTCGCCGTGCGGCGGAGATCCGTC
Source organism: Egicoccus sp. AB-alg2 (assembly GCF_041821065.1). Taxonomy (NCBI): domain Bacteria; kingdom Bacillati; phylum Actinomycetota; class Nitriliruptoria; order Egicoccales; family Egicoccaceae; genus Egicoccus; species Egicoccus sp. AB-alg2. The sequence goes on from NZ_JBGUAX010000001.1 coordinate 464,847, forward strand.
GTGTTCGGCTACGTCCTGGGACTCTTCCTGGTCGTACCGCTCCTGGGCGTCTTCCTCATCCCGTGACCAAAGGGGTCAACCATGCCGTTCGGGTTCCTGCGTGACGACGGCAGCGATCGGCTCGACCGGATCGAGGCGACGCTGCAGCGGATGTTCGCCGACGACCGCCACGCGTTCGATCTGGCGATGTCGACGCTGCTCGGCGGCGCCGCCCCCCACAGCGTCGGCGCCGAGCTGCGGGCCACGGACCACCGGGTCAACGAGGCCGAGCGCGAGATCCGCCGCGAGCTGGTGGTCCACGCCAGCGTGCACGGCGGCATCGACACCCCGGCGATCCTCATCTACATGTCGATCGTGAAGGACGTGGAGCGGATCGGCGACTACTCGAAGAACCTCTACGACCTCGCTGCCGACGGCGCCCGACTGGACGCGTCACCGGACGTCGAGCAGCTCAACGAGATCCGATTCGAGGTGTCGGGGCTGATCTCGGACGCCGGCGACGTGTTCGGCGCCCGCGACCCGGAGCGGGCGCGCGACGTGCTGATGCGTGGTGACCAGCTGCTCGACGACTTCGACGGGCGGGTGTCGGCGCTGGTGCGCGGCGACGACCAGAGTCCCAACGCCGTGGCCCGCGCGCTGCTGTTCCGCTACCTCAAGCGGATCGTCGCCCACCTCATGAACGTGCTGTCCGCCGTGGTCGTGCCGATCGACCGGCTCGACTACTTCGACGAGGACCCCGAGGACCGCAACTGACCTCAGGCGGGCGCGCCCAACTCAACCCGTACCAGTTCGGTGCCGCCCGGCTCGGGATTCAGCGGGCCACGCTCGCGGGTGATCACCAACAGGTCGGCGTCACGGTCGTCGACGTGCCCTGCCAGGGCACCGTCGGCGACCGACGCCGCCGCGACCGGGGGTCCCGCCCGGATGGCCCGCTCCTCGTCGAGGAGCCACACCTCCAGACGCTCGCCGGCAGCCAGCTCCGGCAGACCGCTGACCGTGAAGGCGACCTCGTCGCCGTCGATGACGACGAACGCGCTGACGCCCTCCGCAGCCTCGGCCACGACCGGGAGACCGCTGGACAGCTGCCGCAGCGTCTCGCCCCGGTAGCCGGCCGCCTGTGAGTAGCTCGCGGCGGCCGTGCGCAGGTGCAGGTTCCAGAACGCCATCGCGCTGGCCAGCAGGATCACGACGATGGACGCGATCGTCACGTGCCGTACGCCGATGCGGCCACCCGTCGGCGGTGGCTCGTGTGTGTCGTGGCGACGCGCCACCTCGGTCTGCACCTGGGAACGCGCGCGCTCGTCGCGCTCCGCGGCGGCGAGGTCCGCGGCCAGGTCGCGCAGTTCGGCGACACGGAGCCGACAGTCGCGGCAGCCGAGCAGGTGCGTGCGGAAGTCGGCGGCCTCGCCCGCGTCCAGACCGCCGAGGACGTGCCCGACGGCCAGCTGCTCGTATCGCTCGTGCTCACCCCGCATGAGCCGGAGCGTACGCCCTGCCGACGTCACGGGACAGCCGGATGGTCCCGGCCGCACGCATCGGGTTCAGCAGGGGCTGCCGGACAGGTACTGCCGGGGGTTGACGGCCGAGCCGTTGACGCGGGTCTCGAAGTGCAGGTGGGGTCCGGTGGAGTTGCCGGTGTTGCCGACGTAGCCGATGGTCTGGCCCTGCGAGACGGACTGGCCGCTGCCGACCGACATGGAGCTCTGGTGCGCGTAGGCGGTCACCACACCGTCGTGGTGGTCGATCAGGACGAGGTTGCCGTAGCCGCCCTGCCAGCCGGCGAAGATCACCGTGCCGGCCTTGCTGGCGCCGATGGGGGTGCCCGTCGGCGCCCCCTGGTCGATACCGCGGTGCATGCGTCCCCAGCGGGGGCCGTACTCGGAGGTGACCGGCGCGCACAGGGGCCAGGCGAAACCGGACGACGATGGCGCCGACACGTTGGCGCTGCCGCCACCGCCACCACCGCCGCCACCGCCGCCGCCGGAGCTGGCAGCGCGCTGCTGTTCGGCCTCGCGGGCGGCGGCCCGCTCCGCCGCCCGGCGGGCGGCCTGCTTCTCGCGGATGAGGTCCTCGAGCTGGGACGACTCGGCTTCCAGGTCGTCCTGCTCGGACTCCAGACGTTCGAGGTCGTCGCGGGCGGCCGCGGCGGCCAGGGCGCGCGTCTGGCGCAATTCCTCGACCTCGGCGAGCAGTTCCTCCTGCTCGGCGAGCATGGCCTCGAGCCGGTCCTGCTCGGCCCGGAGCCGTTCGCGCTCGGCCTCGACCGCCACCTCGGCGGCCTCCAGACTCTCGATCGTGACCCGGTCGGCCTGCGTGATCACCCGCAGGTACGACGTGCGCGTCATCGCGTCCTCGGCCCCGTCCGAGTCCAGGAGCAGCTGGAACGGGACGCTGGGGCCCTCCTTGAACATGCGGGCCGCGCGATCGGCGAAGGCCTCCGCCACCGCGGCCGCCTCGGCCTCGACCTCGGCGAGGCGCTGCTCGGCCTCACGCACGGCGCCGCGCTGGCGCTCGACCGCGGCAGCGACCTCGTTGACGACCGCCTCGACCTCGGCGAGCCGCTCGTCGGCGTCGGCGAGGGCCTCGTCGGCGTCTTCCGCGCGGGCCTCGGCCTGGCGGATCTCGCGCCCCAGCGCGTCCAGGCGCGACTGCGCCTCGGCGAGCTGGCGCTGCTCGGCCTGCTGGGCGCCCGCGACGGTCGGCAGCAGTCCTGCCGTCAGCACGATCGCCGCGGCCAGGGCCACGACGCGCACGATCCGAGAACGCAACATTTCCTCCGGAGCCGGCAACAGGCCGTCCATCGGGCCCGCGGTTGCGGGTGGTGCCGGCAACGGGGAGGACGGGAGCGATGACCCCGTCCGACCGGGCAGCGGCAAACGGCGCGAAAAGGTAGCCGACGAATCCGGGATGTGCACCTTCGAACACGTACCCCGGTGGACGACTGCCTCTATCGCCCGGTGTCCGAGCCGGTCCGGAACCGGCCGGTACGCTCCCCGACCGGTTGCCCGGGGCCGCGTCGGGAACCTCGTCCGACGTTGGGGGACGCGAAGTCGCGATGGGTGCACGCAAGCTTGCCATCTCCCTCGGCGCCGTCGTCGCCGTGGCCCTGGCCGTCGTCCTGCTGCTGGCCGCGCTGCTCTGGTTCGTCCAGCGCGGCGAGATCCTGCCCAACACCGTCGTCGCCGGTGTCGAGGTGGGTGGGCTCACGCCGCCCGAGGCCGCCGACGCCCTCCGCGGCGTCGCCGACGCCCGCCGCGAGGACGCCGTGATCTTCTCGTTCGAGGACGAGGAGTACGTCATCGCCCCCGAGGACGTCGGGTTCGAGGTGGCCCTGGACGAGACGGTGGCGACCGCGGCCGCCCGAGGCCGCGAGGGCCTGCCGGGGGACGTCGCCGAGCGGGTGCGCAGCCTCTGGACCGCACGCGAGTACGCGCTGCAGGAACGACACGACGACGCGCTGCTCGCCGCACGGGTCGACGAGATCGCCGGCGAGGTCGACCGTGAGCCCTTCGCCGGGACCGTCGAGGCCGACCCCGACTCGCTGGAGGTCCGTGTCGAGCGGCCGCGCGGCGGCGCGAGCGTCCAGCGCGACGAGCTCACCGAGGTGCTGACGCGCGCGATGCTCGATCCGGGGCCGGACGAGGTGGACCTGCCGGTGGAGACCACGCCGCAGCCGGTGTCCGACGAGGACGTCGACCGTGTGGCCGACCAGGTCGAGGGCGCGGTGGCCGCCCCGCTGACGCTGCAGGCCGCGGACACCAGCCTCACCCTCGAGCCCGCGACGATCGCCCGGCTCATCGACGTCGTCGAATCCGGCGACGGGGAGGACGCCACGCTGGCCATCGAGGTCACGCCCGAGCGGATCGAGGAGGTCCTCGGCGACGCGGTGCGCCGCTTCGACGTCGAGCCGGAGAACGCCCGCTTCGTCGTCGACCGCTCGCCACCGTCGCGCTTCGACGACGCCGGCTCGACGACGTTCACGCCGATCGAGGCACCGGCGACGGTCGAGGGTGGCAGCGACGGCACGCGCTTCGAGCCCGAGGCGGCGGCCGAGCAGCTGACGACGCTGTTCGCGGAGAACGTCCGTGAGGCCGACCTCGAGGTCGAGGTCGTGGAGCCAGAGCTGCCGGCGGAGCGCGCCGAGGACCTGCGCCCGACGCACGTGATCGGCACCTTCACGACCTATTACACCGCCGGTCAGCCGCGCACCCAGAACATCCAGCGACTGGCCGACGTCATCGACGACACGGTCGTGCTGCCCGGCGAGCAGTTCTCCATCAACGAGATCTCCGGGGAGCGCCGCTGCGACAAGGGGTACGTCGAGGCCGGCACGATCGTGCAGGGCGAGCTGGTCGACACCTGCGGTGGCGGGGTGTCGCAGTTCGGGACCACGACCTTCAACGCGGCCTTCTTCGCCGGCGTGCAGCTCGACCAGTGGAAGGCCCACTCCTGGTACATCTCCCGGTACCCGATGGGACGGGAGGCGACCCTCTCCTACCCGGTGCTGGACGTGGTCTTCACCAACACGACCGACGCCGCGATCGTCGTCCGGGCCTCGTACACGTCCGAGTCGGTGACGGTGACCCTCTACGGGCAGCCGATCGCCGACGCCGTGCGCGCCGAGCACGGCCAGCCCACGAACCGGACGACCCCGCAGACCCAGACCCGCACCACCAGCGAGCTGTCCTGCGGCCAGGAGCGCGAGGTCCAGGGGCAGACCGAGGGGTTCACCGTCGAGGTCGTGCGCACGGTCGAGCGCACCGGCGGCGACCGCGACCAGCAGACGATCCGAACGGTCTACTCGCCGCAGAACCGCATCGTCGAACGCGGGGCCTGCTGAGGGCCTGTCCCGCTCAGCGCACCGGTCGGACGCGAACGCCCGGCGGGCGGCCCCACAGACCCGGGCCGTCACCGCGGGGCGGCCGGACACGGGCAGGCGGCGCCGGTGCGGGCGCCAATGGCGGAGGCAGGTCCGCCGTGCCGGGGCGCAGCAGCACCACGGGGCGACGCCACCGGCCCTGTGGCTCCGCGATCCACCCGTCGATGCGGGCCTCGACCTGCATCCCCGCATCGAGCCGCGGTGCCAACCGGGCGGCCACCTGTCGGTCGAGGTAGCCGATGCGCCAGCTCGTCGCCGTGTCCGTCGCCCCGTCCGCCATCGCCCCGGACGGGGCCGTCGCTCCCCCGGTCGGGTCCGCCGCTAGCCCGGCCGGGTCCGACGTTCCCCCGGCCGCCGCCGTCCCCCCGGCCGGCACCGTCCACACGGCGACCGCGTACGGGTCGGCCGGGTTGGCCGGTTCCCGGCGCAGTTGCAACGGCTGGCCCGGATGCGGGGCCGGCGCACCGGCGGGACGGGCGGCGAACGCGTGGCCCCGCACCGGCGTCCGGAACGCGCGGAGCGCGGCACCGATGGGCGGGGCCGAGGGCGAGTGGTGGCGGAGGTCGGTCACGGCCCGAGCATCCCGGACGGCTGTGACAGGGCCTGTTGCCGGCGGGCCTCGGCCGCCGTCTCGCAGGTGTCCTCGCGGGCGCAGTAGTGGCACCAGGCGCCGCCGCGCAGGCGCAGGTCCTCCTCGGGCGCGTCGGCGAGACGCACGAGCTGCGCGACCCCGTCGAGCACTCGTCGCACGGTGACGAGCAGCGTCTCCGCACGCAGGGACTCCACCTCCGCCCGGCCCTCGGTGACGTAGAAGGTCGCCCAGCGAAACGGCAGACGACCGGCCGCCAGCGCGACCAGCAGCGCGTAGAACCGCAGCTCGTGGCGGTCGTGCTGGGCGCGCGGCCGACCCGTCTTGAGATCGACGACGAGCGTGCGGGCGCGATCGTCGCGGCGGGGGCTGACCAGCACCAGGTCCGGCACGCCCCGCAGCACCACGCGCCCGCCCGCCAGCCGCACTTCCACGGGACGTTCGACGTGGGCCTGCACGCTGCCCGGCGGCAGCGGTGGCCACACCTCGCGGAAGCCGACGAGGAGTCCGGTCACCTCGTCGCGCAGGCACTGCGCGTCCGCAGCGGGCAGGTCGTTGAGCCAGCGGGACAACGACGCCGGGTCGCCCGGCCGGCGCGACGCCTCGGCCTGCCAGACGCGCCCGACGACGGCCGCGGGCGTGTCGGCGCGGGCCTCGTGCCAGTCCTGCTCGACGGCGAGGTGGGTGAGCGTGCCCCGTGCGTTGGCCCAGGAGTGCGCATAGGGCTTCGGGTCGCGTTGCCAGCCGTCACAGGCCAGGCGCTCCAGCGCGCTCTTCGTCACGAGCAGCCGACCGCCGCGCGCCGCCGACGCGGCCTCGCTCAGCGCACCGTCCACCTCCGCGAGGCCCGCCTCCAGGCGCGCCCGCAGGTCACCTACCAGCGCCGGGTCGTCGGCCGGCCGCGGCAGGCCCCAGCCCAGCAGGTCCTCGGCCAGACGCCGGCGGGCCGGCAGGTCGAGGGCCAGTGCCCCCGTCGCCAGTGCCGCCGTCGCCACCGTGTCCTTCGACACCCCCGGCTCCTCCACGTTCCCCTTGCCCGCCTCGCGACCGGTTGCAGGCTAGGACCCCGGTGTGACGCCGCCGTGGAGGCGTCCACAGCGGCCCCCGTGACGGTGCCCGCCCACCGCGGACCCCGCCGCACCCGAGGCGACGACCGGCTCACAGCCGGGCGAGCGCCCGGAGGTCGTCGTCGGACAGCTCCGGCGACACCAGCGTGCCCCCGGCCACCTCCAGCACGGGCACCCCGCCGATCCCCCGGCCGCGCAACATCAGCATGCGCTGACGCAACTGCAGACGGGCGTCGCGGTCGTCGAGCGCCGCCCGTGCGGCGTCGAGGTCGAGACCGGCCCGGCCCGCCAGCGTCAGCAGCACCTCGGGGTCGCCGAGGTCGGCGTCGTCGTGCCAGTAGGCGCGCAGGCAGGTGGCCCGCCACGAGGCGCCCAGCCCGGCACGGCCCGCGACGCCGCCGATCACGTGGGCGCCCAGCGTCGGCGGTCGGCGGGTCGGGCGCCGCAGGTCGAGCCCCAGCTCCGCCGCGCGTGCCGCATGCCGCTCGAGCTCCTCGTACTGGTCGAGGGTGACGGGCAGCGCCGTGTCGAGCCCGAGCGGGTCGAAGCCCTCGAACGCCACCGCCACGCCGGCGTCGGCGAGCCGCTGCAGGCGCAGCAGTGCCACGACGCTGGCGGCGGAGGGGTAGTCGAAGTAGAGCGTGAGCATGCGTGGCCGTCGGGCGCGCGCGTCGGCGGAGCGCGGCCGCGGCGGCAGCCTACGCTCGCGCCCCATGGACGTCCGGACCCTGCTCGCCACCGTGCCGCGGCCCGGTCGCCTGGCCTGGATCGGTCTGCGCACCCGGCGCCGCGGACCGATGACCACGCCGGCGCTGGCCGAGGCCGTACCCGGCCTGGGCCTGCTCGGGGACCGCCGGGCCGAACGCGCACGCCCGGACCCGGCGGGCCGCCGTCAGGTCACCCTCGTGCAGGCCGAGCACCTGCCGGTCCTGGCGACGCTGCTCGCGCGCGACGAGCCCGTGGACCCGGTCGCCCTCCGTCGCAACCTCGTCGTCGGCGGCGTGAACCTGCACGCCCTGGGCAAGCGCCGGTTCACCATCGGCGACGTGACCTTCGAGGCCACCGGCCCCTGCCACCCCTGCTCGCGGATGGAGGAGGAGCTCGGTCCCGGTGGCTACCAGGCGATGCGCGGCCACGGCGGCATCACCGCCCGCGTCCTGACGCACGGCACGATCCACCTCGGCGACCCGGTCGCCCTGTGTCCGCCCGGTGACGGACCGCTGGGCACCGCCACGTGAGTCGGCTCAGCCGGGCGCGTCGCCCATGGCGGCCGGGCGGTCCGGGTCGGCCGCCCATCCCGACCAGGACCCGACGTAGAGCCGGCCCGGGCGGCCGAGCCGCTCCAGCACCAGCAGGTCGAGCGTGGCGCTGACGCCGGAGCCGCAGTAGGCGACCACGTCGTCGGCGTCGAACACGCCGGCCGCCTCCCACCGCGCCCGCAGTTCCTCGTCGCCACGCAGCCGCCCGTCGTCGCCGAGGTTCTCGCCGACCGGCACGTTGACGGCGCCGGGCACGTGTCCGGGTCGCGGGTCGACCGGTTCGAACTCCCCCCGGTAGCGGGCTGCGGCGCGGGCATCGACGACCACGCTCGCCGGGTCCTTCGCCAGGCGGGCCACGGCGACCGCGTCGGCGAAGCGCTCCACGGGCCACGGCACGACGCGGCGGGTCACGGGCGTGCGCCGGACCGGGCCGGTCTCCAGCGGCCCGTCCCAGGCCGCCAGCCCCCCGTCGAGCAGGGCCGCCGGCTGCCCGATCACCCGCAGCAGCCACACCAGCCGGGCGGCGCTCGCCCCGCCACCCTGGTCGTAGGCGACGACCAGGACGTCGTCGGCGATGCCGAGCGCGCCGAGACCGGCGGCGAACGCCTCGGCGCTCGGCAACGGGTGCCGCCCGTCGGTCGGCTCGCCCGGGCCCGACAGCACGCCGCCGAGGTCGACGTACACCGCCCCGGGCAGGTGTCCGCGCAGATAGGTGTCCTCGCCCTCGCTGCCGTCCAGCGCCCAGCGGACGTCCGCCAGCACCACCTCACGCTGGGCCTGCAGCCGTACCAGCGCCCGGGCAGCGATCACCGGCGGCACCTGCTCGCTCATGGCGTGTCCTCCCTACGACGCACGACGGTGGTCGACGCCGACCGCCGGAGCGACGCTAGTCGTCCGATCAGTAGCCTCACGTCGAACCTGTCCCCCGTCCCGTTCGGAGACCCATGGACCGCGAGGCCACCAGCGCGCAGGTACGGCTGCTGGGCGACCTGCTCGGCCGGACCATCGCGCACATCGAAGGCGACGACCGACTCGACCTCGTCGAGCAGGTCCGTGCCCTGTCGGTCGCGGGCCGGCGCGGCGACGACGCGGCCGGCCCGGAGCTGACGAAGCTGCTCACCAACATCAGCGTCGACGACGCGTTCGTCGTGGTCAGCGCCTTCGCCGCCTGGTTCCGGCTCATCAACCTCACCGAGGACCAGGCCATGGTCCGCCAACTGACGGCCGACCGGATCCGCGCCGGTGAGGCGGGCCGGCCGCACACCGAGACGCTGCTGGCCGCCGTACACACGCTGGCCGACTGGGGCCTGTCGGCGCAGCAGGCGGCCACCGCGATCGGCGAGGTGCAGGTCCGGCCCGTGCTGACCGCCCATCCGACGGAGTCGAAGCGCCGCACGACGCTGACGAAGCTGGCGCGGATCGCGGGCGCGTTGCGCGACCTGGACTCGCCGCTCGTGACCCCCGAGCACCGGGCCCACCTCGAGCGCTACCTCGCCGAGGAGATCGCCTCGCTGTGGCTGACCGACGAGACCCGGATCCGGCCGCCGTCGGTCATCGAGGAGGTCCGAAACGGGCTGTACTGGATCGAGTCGGTGCTGTTCGACCTCGTCCCCAAGCTGCATCGCGACCTGCGTGACGCGTTCGCGGCCGTCTACCCGGACGAGCCGGTGGACGTGGGCGGCTTCCTGCGGATCGGCTCGTGGATCGGCGGCGACCGCGACGGCAACCCCAACGTCACCCCCGACGTCACCGAGCAGACCCTGCGCGAGCACCAGTTGCTCTCGCTCCGCCTGCTGCGCCGCAGCATCGACCGCCTGCACGCCCACCTGTCGGTCAGCGAGCGACGCGGCACCAGCACCGCGCTGGCCAACCGCGTCGCCGAACTGCGCGAGTTGCTGCCCGAGGAGGCGGCCGAGGTCGAGCGCAAGTACCCCTCGCAGCCGCACCGGCAGTTCCTCGCGCTGGTCTACCAGGTGCTGCTGGCCACCGAACGGCTCGCGCGCCGCCCCTGGCGCCACCGCGAGAGCGATCCCCGGGCCTACGCGCACGCCACCGAGCTGATCGCCGACCTCGAGGTGCTGCGCGACAGCCTGCGCTCGGTGGGTGCGGGCCTCATCGCCGACGGCCGGCTGCGTTCGCTGCAGATCCAGGCCGAGGTGTTCGGGTTCCACCTCGTCACACTCGACGTCCGCCAGCACGCACGCCGCCACACGGCGGCACTGAAGACCGTGTTCGCCCGCTACGGCGAGTCGGATGCGTACGACGAACTGGCCGAGGACGACCGGGTCGCGCTGCTGACCCGCGAGCTTCGCTCGCCGCGGCCGCTGGCGCCGGCGGTACTCGACTTCGACGAGCAGACCAACGAGACCCTCGAGGTGTTCCGGGTCATCCGCCGTGCCCACCAACGGCTGGGCGACAACGCGATCGACACCTACATCATCTCCATGACCGAGCAGGTCTCGGACGTGCTGGGCGTGCTGGTCATGGCCCGGGACGCCCGCTGCGACCACGGCCTGGACGTCGTGCCGCTGTTCGAGACGGTCGACGACCTCGTCCGCGCACCCAAGGTGCTGGAGGCGCTGCTGACCTGCGAGCCCTACCGGCAGCACCTGCGCGACCGCGGCGACCACCAGCAGGTCATGATCGGCTACAGCGACTCCAACAAGGACGCGGGCTACCTCGCCGCGACCTGGCAGCTGCACCGGGCCCAGCGGGCGCTGGTCCGGGTCGCCGACGCGCACGGCGTGAAGCTGACCGTCTTCCACGGCCGCGGCGGCAGCATCGGCCGCGGCGGCGGGCCGGCAAACGCCGCGATCCGGGCCCAGCCGCCGGAGGCCGTCCGCGGACGGCTGAAGCTGACCGAGCAGGGCGAGGTCATCGCCGCCCGCTACCGCGACCCCGTCCTCGCGCACCGCCACCTCGAGCAGATCCTGCACGCCGTGCTGCTGACCGCCGCGCCGGACCGCCCGCCGACCACGACGCAACGTGCCGACGAGGTGCTCGACGAGATGGCCGCGCTGGCCCGGAAGGCCTACCGCGACCTGGTCCACGACACCCCGCAACTGGTCGACTACCTGCACGAGGCCACGCCGCTGGACGCGATCGGGGAACTCAACATCGCCTCCCGGCCGGCCCGCCGTCAGGCCGGCCGCGGCATCGAGGACCTGCGCGCGATCCCGTGGGTGTTCGCCTGGACGCAGTGCCGGGTGCACCTGCCGGCCTGGTACGGACTCGGCTCCGCGATCCAGCAGTGGGCGGGCGACGACGACGCGCGCTGGCAGGAACTGCGCGAACTGGTCGAGGCCAGTCCCCTGCTGCAGACGATCCTCGACAACGTGGAGATGGCCCTGGCCAAGGCGGACCTGCGCATCGCCAACGCGTACGCCGGCCTCGCGCGGGCGGAGGTCCGCGATGCCGTGTTCCCCCGCCTCCAGGAGGAGCACGAGCGCACCGTGGCCGCGCTGTTGCGCATGCGCGGCCACGACCGGCTGATCGAGGACCAGCCGGACCTCGTCGACGTGCTGCGGCTGCGCGACCCGTACCTCGATCCGTTGCACGGCGTCCAGGTGGCGCTGCTGCACCGGCTGCGCAACGAGGAGGATCCCGATCGTGTGCAGGCGCTGCGCGAGGCGGTGCTCGTGGCCACCAACGGCATCGCCTCGGGACAACGCAACACGGGCTGAGCCGGGCACCCGGCCGGGGTGGTGACCCGGCCGGAGGTCCCACATCTGAGGACCTTCCGCCCTGCTCCGCGTCGAGGAACCACTCGTACCGTGGGGCCCACGAGGAGGTGGTGCCCCGTGGAACGCACCGTTCGGGTCTTCCTGCCCATCCAGGGCGAGGCACGGTCACTGTTGGCCGTGTTCGTCGACGCGCCCGTCCGCTGGCTGCCCGAGGGGCACTACGGCGAGGGCAGCGGCATCGAGGCGACCGTGCGCGCCGGCGCGCTGTCGCGGACGGTGGTGGCCCGCGTGGGCGCCCCGTGGGTGGTGGGCTCGACGCACTGGCGCTCGCTGCAGTGGGACCCGCTGCACGACGACGGGCCGGCGCGGACCGACCGGTTCCTGCCCGCCTTCGACGGCGAGCTCGGGATGCACGTCGCCGGTGACGGGCGGATGACGCTGATCCTCGACGGTCGCTACGTGCCACCGGGCGGTGCCGTCGGTGCCGCCCTGGACGGTGTGGCGCTCGGACGGCTGGCCCAGCGCAGCCTCGAGCGCTTCCTCGAGGACGTCGCCGAGCGGCTGCAGGACGCCGCGCTGTCCGACGCCGCCCGCAGCGTCGCGACCTGAGCCCTCCGGAGGTCGGCGCGTCCTCGTGCGTGCCCGTCTACGGGCGGGGCACGAACGGCACGCGCCAGCGAAGGCGCGTGCCGGTGCCGTCGGCACGCGGCGCCCAGGAGACGTCGCCCCCCAGGCGGGCGGCGCGCTCGGCGAGGTTGCGGCGCCCGAAGCCGCTGCCCGGCGTCTTCGACACCCCGACGCCGTCATCGGTGACGATCAGCGCCAGGCCCGACGCGTCGACGCCCAACTCCACCTCCACGTCGGTGGCCCGTGCGTGCTTGGCGACGTTCGTGAGCGCCTCCCGCAGGACCGGCAACAGCTGCTCGGCGATGGCCGGCGGCACGGCGGTGTCGACGGGGCCGTCGAACCGTATCCGCGGCGCACGGGGCAGCAGCGGCGTGAGCTCGTCGACCAGCCGCAGGACGTCGTGGCGCAGGCCACCGTCGCCGCCGGCGCTGGACTGCAGGGCGAAGATCGTGGCGCGGATCTCCTTGACGGTGAGGTCGATCTCGTCGACCGCACGCTCGAGGCGGTCGACGACGTCCGGGCGGCCCTCGGCACGCTTGAGGGTCCCCTGCAGGGACAGGCCCGTGGCGAACAGGCGTTGGATGACCGTGTCGTGCAGGTCCCGGCCGATGCGTTCCCGTTCCTCGACGAGCGAGACGCGCTGCAGGTCGGCCCGGACCTGTTCGGTCGTCAGCACCAGACTCGCCTGGGCCGCGAACCCGGTCAGCAGAGCCTCGTCGCGGTCACCCAGGCCGCTGCCTCGTGCCACGCCCAGCGCTGCGACCAGGTCCTCGCCGGCGCGCAGGGGCACCCACAGCGACGGGCGGTCGCCGAAGACGGGTCCCGACGGGCTGCGCACCACGGCACCGTCGAGGAGCGTGCCCCACGCGGGCCCTTCCGGTGCCGGCAGGAAGCCGGGCAGCGGGGCGTCCTCACCGGCGGCGGCCAGCACCCACAGGCCCTCCTCGTGCGGGCCCACCACGCAGGCCGCGTCCGCGTCGATCAACACGGCCGCGAACGACGCGATCCGGTCCCGGACCTCCGCCAGCGGCGCGCCGGTCAGCGCCGAGGTCGTCACCTCCAGTACGGCGTCACGCCACCGTTCGCGCTGGCTGAGCTCGTCGTACAGGCGCGCGTGCTCGATGGCGGTGCCGGCCACCGCGGCGAGCCCGACGACCAGATCCTCGTCCTCCTGGGTGAACGGCCCGCCGCCGCGCTTCTCCGCGAGGTAGAGGTTGCCGAACGCTCGGCCCCGTACCCGCACGGGAGCGCCGAGGAAGCTGTGCATCGGCGGGTGGTTGGCCGGGAAGCCGTACGACATCGGATGGTCCGTGATGTCGTCGAGGCGGACGGGCTCGGGCTGTTCGATCAGCAGCCCGAGCACGCCGCGGCCCTCCGGCAGGTGCCCGATGGCCTGCGCCGTCGCCTCGTCGACCCCGCGGTGCACGAACGCGGACAACCCGTCGCCGTCGGCGGAGATCACGCCGAGCGCGCCGTAGCGCGCGCCGACCAGCTCGCACGCCGCCTCGACCACGCGGCCGAGCACGGCTTCGAGGTCGAGGTCGGCCGTGACCGCCAGGACCGCGTCGAGCAGCTGCCCGACCCGCCGGTCCAGCGACCGGGAGCATTCCTGGTGCGTCGAGGCGCCCACCCGTGTTCCCTCCGCTGCCGCTCGCGACGTGGCACCCTAGTGTTCCCTACGCCTGCCGATCCGAAAGTGCACGCCGTGGCCGACGCCGTCCGTGTCTTCCTCGTCGACGACCACGAGGTCGTCCGCCGAGGGCTCCGGGACATGATCGATGCCGAGGACGACCTCGAGGTCGTGGGTGACGCGGCCACGGCCGGCATGGCGCTGGCCGGCATCGCGCAGACCAAGCCCGACGTCGCGGTGCTCGACGTGCGCCTGCCCGACGGCAACGGCGTCGAGGTCTGCCGCGAGGTCCGCGCCCGCGACCCCCGCATCGCGTGCCTGATGCTGACCTCGTTCGGCGACGACGAGGCCCTGTTCGACGCCATCATGGCGGGCGCCGCCGGCTACCTGCTCAAGGACGTGCGCGGCAACGACCTGCTCGACGCCATCCGGCGGGTGGCGGCGGGCGACTCCCTGCTCGACCCGGCCGTGACCGGCAAGGTGCTCGAGCGCCTCCGCCGCGGCGACGAGGAGGACCCGCGGCTGACCTCGCTGTCGGAACAGGAGCGCCGCATCCTCGCGCTGATCGCCGAGGGGCTCACCAACCGGCAGATCGCCGAGCGGATGCACCTCGCCGAGAAGACGGTGAAGAACTACGTCTCCAACCTCCTGGCGAAGCTCGGCATGCAGCGCCGCACCGAGGCGGCCGTGTTCTACACGCAGGTCGAACGCGGCGAGGCCTGACGGCCACCCATCCACGCCCCACCCGCGGGCACGGGCGGACGCCGCCGGCGTCGGCGACGCATCGGGCGAGGGTCGACCGTCCCCGGTCGAGAGGGTCGGCGGTCCCTTGCCCCGGGCCGGCCGCCAGGGCACGTTGACCGTGGTGCCGACCCCCACCGCACCCGTCGGCACCGAGGGGGCCGCCATGGACACCGCGACCGACCGTCACGACCTCGAGGTCCTGTCACTGCAGGAGTGTCTCAGCCTGCTGGGCAGCCGGCCCCTCGGCCGGCTCGCGTACGTCGATCGGGGTTCGCCCAGCATCGTGCCCGTCAACCACATCGTCGACGGGCGCACGATCGTCTTCCGTGCCCTGCACGGCGCGAAGACCGACGCCCTGATCATGGGCCGGCCGGTCGCCTTCGAAGTCGACGACCACGACCCGGCCCGCGCGGTCGGCTGGAGCGTGCTCGTGCGTGGCCGCGCCGAACCGGTCGACGACGAGGAGGCCCGCCGCTTCGCCGCGGAGCTCGACAGTTGGGCCGCCACGACGGCGATGCGCCACGTCATCGTGCGCATCCATCCCGAGGAGATCACGGGTCGGCGCCTGCGCCGGTCCTGACGTCCCGGCCCGCGGGGGACCAAGGTCCCGCCGCACCGGTGACGCTCCGCCCTGCCACCTCGATCCTCGAACCGACACGCTCTCGACCGAGCGAGGACCGGCGGACGTACCGCCGGCCTTCCACGGGGTCGGGCTCGCACGCGTGGCCCCTACGTCGAGGAGAGTCGAGATGTCCGAGGAACGAACGGTCGGCGCCATCGCCGTCGCGGTGATCGCCCTGATCGCCCTGGTGCTCAGCGCCGGGGCCCTGATCACGTCCGCGTCACGTGGTGGTGACGCCCCCGCGGTCGCGGTCGCCGCCGCGAGCAGTGGCAGCGAGGCGCCGGCGGAGGTCGCCGTCGAGCTCAGTGAGTTCGCGATCAGCCCGAGCAGCATCGAGGTGGCTGCCGGTGGCGTGCTCGAGGTGAGCAACGTCGGCGTCGCCGACCACGACCTCGCGGTGATCGACACCGACCTGGCGACGCCGATGCTGAAGGGCGGCGAATCGGCCACGCTCGACCTCGCTGGGCTCGAGCCGGGCACCTACGAGATCCACTGCTCGGTTCCCGGCCACGAGTCGGGTGGCATGAAGGGCACGCTGACGATCGTCGGTGCGGATGACGCGGCTGCCGAGCCCGCCGCGGCCGCCGGCGAGGGCGGCGACGGTCACGGTGCCCACGGGGCCCACGGTGCCCACGGCGCCGACGCCGACTGGGCCGTGCTCGACGCCGCCATGCACGACACGATCCTCGAGTTCCCCGCGGAGACGCAGGGCCTCGGCAACCAGCCGCTGGAGCCGACCGTCCTCGAGGACGGCACCAAGCGCTTCGAGCTGACCGCCGAGATCATCGAGTGGGAGGTCGAGCCGGGCAAGGTCGTGGAAGGCTGGGCCTACAACGGTCAGATTCCCGGTCCGATGATCCACACGGAGATCGGTGACCGGGTGGAGATCGCCGTCACGAACGACCTGCCGATGGGCACGGACGTCCACTGGCACGGGATCATCCTGCCCAACGACCAGGACGGCGTCGCACCGCTCACCCAGGACCTGATCGAACCGGGCGAGACGTTCACGTACCGCTTCACCACCGAGGAAGCGGCCGTCAACATGTACCACCCCCACCACCACGGGCAGATGAAGGTGCCGAACGGCATGTGGGGCGTGTTCCTGGTCGGCGACCTCCCGCTGCCGGAGGGTGGCACCACGATCGGCGGCAAGACCCTGCCCGACGACATGACGGTCGACCAGATCGTCCCGATGGTCGTCAACGACGCCGGCAACATCGGCATGAGCATCAACGGCAAGTCGTTCCCTGCCACCTCGCCGATCGTCGCGAAGCAGGGCGACAACATCCTGATCCACTACTACAACGAGGGCCTGCAGATCCACCCGATGCACCTGCACGGCATGCCGCAGTTGGTGGTCGCGAAGGACGGCTACCCGCTCGACCAGCCCTACTGGGCCGACACCGTCAACGTGGCGCCGGGCGAGCGCTACTCGGTGCTGGTCCCGGCCGAGCACGCCGGCGTGTGGGCCTTCCACTGCCACATCCTGACCCACGCCGAGCGCGACGAGGGCATGTACGGGATGGTGACGGCGCTGATCGTCGAGGAGTGACCGGCCGGCCTTCGTGCCAGCACGGCGGGATCCTGCCCCAACGGGCAGGGTCCCGTTTGGTCACGCGACCTACGATCCGACGAAAACGGCGAGAACGGGGGGCGTCATGCTGGTCAGTGGCGCGGAGACACTGCAGGGCGTGGACGGCGAGCGGCACGTGGCCAGCTGGTCGGGCCCCGACGTCGATCGCGTCGTGCTGGTGTGCCACAGCCTGCGGGAGCACGTCGGGCTCTACGAGGAACTCGCCGAGGCCCTGGTCCGCAGCGGCGCCCACGTCTACGGCCTCGACCAGGCCGGCCACGGCCGCTCCGAGGGCAGCCCGGCCCTGCTGAGCGACCTGGAGAACGCCGTCGCGGAACAGCGACTGTTGCTGCAGTTGGCGCGTGCTCGCCACCCCGGGCTGCCGATCGTCCTGCTCGGGCACGGCACGGGCGCCACGCTGGCCGTCCGGCTGGGCCAGCAGCTCGGCGAGCTGGTCGCCGCGCTCGTGCTCGCGGCGCCCCTGCTCGGGGCCCGGCCCGGCAACCACCTCGAGGATCCGCGGCTGAGCGTCGAGCCGTACGCAGCCCGGGACCTGTCGCGCGACCCGGCGGTCGGCGGCCGGTTCGCCGCGGATCCCCTGGTCTGGCGGGGTCAGCTGCCGCTGGCCACGGCCGCGGCGCTGCACCGGGGCCTGCGGCTCGTCGACCGGGGACCGCGCCTGCGTCAGCCGGTGCTGTGGCTGCACGGCACCGCCGACCGCATCGTCCCGGTCGAGCCCACCCGTGATGCGCTGCGCCGGCTGGTGCCCGCCGACCGGCTCACGGAGCACCTCGTCGAAGGTGCCCGCCATCAGCTGTTCACCCCGGTGGACCGCGACGACACGGTCGCCGCCGTCACCGGCTTCCTCGCCGGCGCCCTGCGCCAGCCGCAGGCCGCCGGGGCCGCCGCCCCGCGCGCCGGATCGGTGGCCGCGGCCTCGCGTCAGCCGGCGTGAGCCGTCAGTAGACGGGGATGCTGGGGTCGACCTGGCGCGCGTAGGCGTTGATGCCACCGCGCATCGAGCGGGCCTTGAACCCGGCGCCGCGCAGCAGCTGGGTCGACTCCATCGACCGCACGCCCGACTTGCAGTGGACGACGTACTCCTTGGTCTCGTCCAGCTCGGCGAGCTTGCCGGGCAGCGAGTCCTTGGGAATCAGGACGGCGTCCGGGATGCGGTTGATCTCGTACTCGTGGGGTTCGCGCACGTCGAGCAGGACGACGTCGGGCTTCTCCGCGATCTCGGCGTACTCGGTCGGGAGGATCTCCAGCTCGGCGAGGGTCTCGAACTCCTCGACGCGGTCGTGTGCGGGGACGCCGCAGAACTCCTCGTAGTCGATGAGTTCGGTGACCGTCGGGTGCTCACCGCAGACGGGGCAGTCGGGGTCCTTGTTGACCTTGACGTACATCCAGTTCTGGTCGAGCGCGTCGTACAGGCCGAGCCGCCCGATCATCGGGTCGCCGATGCCGGTCAGCAGCTTGATGCCCTCGATGGCCTGCGACGAGCCGATGATGCCCGGGATGACGCCCAGCACGCCACCCTCGGCACAGTTGGGGACCATGCCCGGGGGCGGCGGCTCGGGGAACATGCAGCGGTAGCACGGGCCTTCCTCGGCCCAGAACACGCTGAGTTGGCCCTCGAACCGGAAGATCGAGCCGTAGACGTTCGGCTTGCCCAGCAGCACGCACGCGTCGTTGACGAGGTAGCGCGTCGGGAAGTTGTCGGTCCCGTCGATGACCAGGTCGTAGGGCGCGATGACGTCCAGCGCGTTCTCGCTGGTCAGGAACGTCTCGTGCACCTCGACGGTGACGTTGGGATTGATCTCCAGGATCGCGTGCTTGGCCGACTCGGTCTTCGGTCGGCCGATCATGGAGGTGGTGTGGATGATCTGACGCTGCAGGTTGGAGGCGTCGACGACGTCGTTGTCCACGATCCCGATGGTGCCGACGCCGGCTGCGGCGAGGTACAGCGCGAGCGGCGATCCGAGGCCCCCCGTACCGACGAGCAGGACCTTCGACGCCTTGAGCCGCTCCTGACCCTCGATCCCCACGTCGGGGATGATCAGGTGGCGGCTGTAGCGCGCGATCTCGTCATTGGTGAGGGGCTCACGCCGGTCGACGACAGGGCGGACCACGAACGGATCCTTCCGAAACGGGTGGCAGGGCGGTCTGGGAGTGTCAACGCGCCGCAGGCGGGCACGCTTCCCCGACGAGGAAAACCGTGCGAACCACCCACCGGCATGGACCCCCGGCCAGACATGGCAGGTGACGCAGGGTGGCCGTTCGGCCGCTGACGCTGATCACACCGCACCCGCTCCCCCGGCAGGCGCATCGCGCCGCCCGCGGCCGCCGGGCGCTACTTGGCTCGTGCGCACCCCGGGAGAGGGGTGCACGGCGCGGTGCCGGGCCCGACTGTGCGGGAGATCCCCGCGGCCGGCACCGCCGGGCCGTGCCGAACGGGAGCAGGGAACATGGAAGTCGCATCGGTCGACGCGCGGCGCACGCCGCGCCTGGCCGTGCTGGTGGCGGCGGTGGTCGCACTGGTGGCGGGGATGGCGCCACTGGCGACGCCACCCGCCGAGGCATGGCCTTTCGATTCGTTCTGCAGCAACCAACAGGGCGGACCGCCCTACGACGGGTTCCTCAGCCACGAGCAGGTGATCCAGCGGTTGCACCAGATCGCACGGAGCAGCCAGGGCACGGTCGCGGTCGAGGCGGCCGGTACCACGACGGGCGGCCGCGAGATCCACGTGGCCCGCGTCGGCCACGGGGACACCGTGATGCTGGTCCAGAGCGAGATCCACGGCAACGAGAAGCACGGCACGACGGCGCTGCTCAACCTGTTGGCCACTCTCGGGAACAACTCGAAGGCGTCGCGCGAGATCCGCGAGGCGATCACCTTCGTCGCGATTCCGATGCTCAACGCCGACGGCGGGGCGGTCCCGCGCCGACAGAACGTGATGTCGTGGGCGCAGATCCAGGCCCGGCATCCGCAGTTGGCCGGGGTGCCTGCCAACCCGGGCGCCTGGTACCACAACAACAACCTGGGCGGGATGGACCTCAACCGCGACTTCAACCCGGATCTGGACTACGAGCCGGTCGCCGCCGATCTGCCCGGCAACAGCGCCGGCGTCGGCTTCTACCTGAGTCCCGAGTCGCGCACGGTGCGCGACGTCTACCGGTCGCTGGAGCAGGAGTTCGGTCGCGTCGACATCTTCGTCGACCTGCACAACCAGGCCGCCTGCTACGGCAACGGGCTGCCGGACCTGGTGGAGATCGACGCGCCGTCGCCCGCGGCCGGCACCTACGACGCGGCCGGTGCGAACTTCGGTCCGGAGGCCGACGCGGTCGGTATCCGCGGTGACATCGTGCTGGTCGACGGCGGCGGCCCGAACCCCACGGAGGGTTGTGGGGCGCTGTCGGACTTCCCGGCGGGCGCGATCGCGTTGATCGACCGGGGCACGTGCCCGTTCACGCAGAAGGTCGCCAACGCCCAGGCCGCCGGTGCGGTCGCCGTGGTCATCGCCAACAACACGGCGGCCACGCCGACCACGATGGGCGGGACGGACGCGAGCATCACCATCCCGGCCGTGCAGATCACGCAGGCGGCGGGTCAGACGATCCGGGCCGGGTTGCCGGCGACGGGTCGCGTGGCGGACAACCCGGACAGCGACTTCTACACGCCGCTGTCGATCTCCGCCCGCTTCATCGACGATCCGGCCGCGCACGGTGACTGGCCGAACTTCGACTACGACGCGTCTCGACGCGTCAACGTGGCGGTGTTCGACGCCCTGCAGCGCGGCAACTCGCCGTTCGGCAAGGTGACGCTGTATCCGCAGAACACGAACCTGCCGGGCACCGCGCTGGGCTCGTTCGCGCTCCGTGGCAGCGCGGTGATCCTGTTCGAGACGAGCGGACAGACCCAGCAGCTTGGGCAGAAGCGGATGGGCATGCTGGTCAAGCAGGTCGAGGTCGGTGTCCGCGGCATCGTCGACGCGGCCGCCGACGGGTCGTTGCACGAGATCGATCCGGGTCGCTACGACCAGATCCCGTTGCGTGTGAGCGCGCCGATCGGCTGAGGGGAGGTCGACCGCGAGCCGTGGCCCCCGCCCGGTGCGGGGCCACGGCGTGTTCGGGACCGCGGTCCGGCCGATCTCGGCGGTCAGGCCGAGGCCCGGTCCTCACCGATCCGCGGGAAGGGCTCGAGGGAGAACACCACCTCGACGGGGACCTCGAAGAACGCGGCGATCTTGAGGGCGAGGTGCAGGCTCGGGCTGTACTCGCCGCGCTCGAGGTAGCCGACGGTCTGGTAGTGGACCCCCAACGCCTCGGCGAACTCGCGTCGTGAGACACGCCGCTCGGTGCGCAACATTGCGATCCGGTTGTGCACGGTCTCGGTGGGTCGCTCGGCCATGTCGTGTCTCCCCTCGCTACCGGTGTGGTGTCCGTCGTTCCCGCTCCGGCGGCGCGGTCGTGGCGCGTGTCAGTACGTGCGCTGCAGAGCCCGTTCCCGCCGCTCGGCGATCGCCGAGCCGGACTCGCGCGCCGCCATGCGCTTGAGGATCGGCACGGCGACGAGCACGCCGGCCACGGCCCAGGCGACGAGCACGGCGACGGTCCAGCCGGGCCGCCAGGACCCACCGATCTCCAGGGCGGCCGCCTCGTCGGGCAGCAGGACGGCCCGGGTACCGAGACCGAGCCAGTAGACCGGGAAGAGCTGGCCGACGACCCGCGCCCACTGCGGCAGCGCGATCGTGGGCACGAAGATGCCGGAGGCCCAGATGAGTGCGAACAGGGGGAGGGAACCCCAGGTGTTGACCTGCCGGACGGAGCGGACGACGGCCCCGATGACCACGCCGATCGGCAGCGTGGCCAGCAGACCGAGGACCAGGATCGCCGGCAGCCACACCAGCCCGCCGACGCCGTCCACCAGGATCCCGTCGATGAACAGCATCGCCGGCACGAGCGCCAGCGTCAGACCGGCGATGGTCTCCAGCGTGGTGCGCAGTACCTGTCCGACCACGTAGCCGGTCATGCCGTGCGGCAGCGACTTCGCCCGCAGCAGCGTGCCGTCCTCTCGCTCCATCGCCAGCGCGTAGGCCACGCCCAGAACGGACAGGAAGGCGATCAGCCCGCCGACGAAGCTCGGCAACGCATAGGTGGCCGAGGGGAGCTCGTAGCCGGGGACCTGCACGACCGTGTCACGGTTGAACCACAGGATCGCGAACACGACCACCGACATCACGACGTAGAACCCGAGGTCGGTGGCGTTCGTGAACCCCCGGCGGAACTCGATCCAGGCCCGTTCCGTTCCGGCGGTGACGGCGGTTCCCAGCGGTGTCATCGCTCTTCCTCCGCGTCGGGCACGCGCACCAGCGGCGGTCGGGCCTCGCTGCGGCGCACCATCTCCACGTAGGTGTCCTCCAGCGTGGCGCGACGGATGTCGAGGTCACCGATCCGCTCGCCGCCACGTGCGAACAACTCGCGCACGAACGCGGTCACGTCGGCCGTGGCGTGCACCTGCAGCGTGCCGTCCTCGCGCCAGCGGACCTCGGAGTTGCGTTCGACCTGGCGCGCCAACGCCTCGGCACTGCCGTCGGCGACGATCCGCCCCTGATTGAGGATGACGATGCGGTCGGCGAGCTTCTCCGCCTCCGCGAGGTCGTGGGTCGTCAGCAGCACGGTCGTGCCTTCGAGGTCGGTCAACTCGTGCACGAGGTCGTGGAACTCGCGCCGGGACTGCGGGTCGAAGCCGGCGGTGGGCTCGTCGAGGAACAGCACCTCGGGACGGCCGACGATCCCGATGGCGACGTCGAGGCGGCGGCGCTGCCCACCCGACAGCGACGAGAGCCGCTGATGGGCGTGGGCGGCGAGACCGACCCGCCCGAGCAGGTCGTCCACCGGAATCGGGCGCGGCCGTTGCGGGGTCGTGTACGGCGCGTAGTAACGGCCGAGGTGAGCCAACAGCTCGCGCACCCGCCACTTGCCGTGGTCGCGCCAGGACTGCAGCACGATGCCGACCCGGGCGCGCCACTCGTCGCCGGCGTTCCGGGGATCCTTTCCGAGCACGCGCACGTGACCGGCCGAGGGCCGACGGAATCCCTCCAGGATCTCGATCGTGGTGGTCTTGCCGGCCCCGTTGGGTCCGAGCAGGGCGACGACCTCCCCGACCGCGGCGGTGAAACCGACACCGTCGAGGACGTCCACGTCCCCGTAGCGCATGCGCAGGTCGCGGACCTCGATGGCCGCCGGTACGGCGGCGCCGGCACCGTCTGACACCGGGGCGCCGGCCGGGGTCGTGTGCATGCTGCCTCCATGGTCGGTCACGCGCCGGGGATCGCATGTAGTACTTCTACTACATCCAGAGCACGAGTACTACATAGTCTGCTGCCGCGTGCGCCGGAGGGCTTGGCGCGTGCGCTCGCGTGCGTTCCGGCTGTCGCCATGACGCCGTCCCGCGCCGGCTCGGCCCTTGATCGCCCCCTCGATCGGACGGTGCTGCGGCCGACCCGCCACAGCACGAACCAGCATGGTGGTCGCTCGCGATCCATGGGGGCGACGACCGCATGCGAACGGTGTTCGGACGGGTGTCCGCCGGTGCCGTGGCCACGATGCTGGGGCTCACGGCCTGCGACGGCGGGACGGAGGTGGAACGGCCGGACGTGGAGCAGCCCGCGCCGCCCGACGACGAGGCCGCGGAATCGGAGCCGTCGCCCGAGCCCGGTGAGGACCCGCCCGGTGAGGACCCGACCGGCGAGGACCCGGCCGGCGAGGGCGCGACCGACGAGCCCGTCGAGCAGCCGGCGGACGACGCCGAGGCCGGTCCGGAGCCGATGCCCGGGGAACCGGGTACCGAACTCGTGGAGGACGAGGGTGCACCGGGTGACGTCCTGGCCGTCACGGACGTGCGGGTCGGCGCCCACGACGGGTTCGACCGGGTCGTGATCGAACTCGACGGCGACGGCCAGGCCGGCTGGTTCGTGCAGTACGACGAGCCACGGTCGCAGGGCTCGGGCGAACCGGTGGCCGTGGCCGGCGGGGCCTCCCTCAGCGTCGCCCTGAGCCACCTGACGCTGCCGCCCGAGTTGCCCGACGACATGGACCACTGGTTCCAGCAGTCGGTCGACGGCCCTGCGGGCGGCGTCGTCCTGGAGGTCCGTGACGACACCATCTTCGAGGGCATGCACTTGTTCTTCGTCGGTGTGGACGAGGAGCGGCCCTTCGTCGTCGCCCGGCTGGACGAACCGCAACGCGTGGTCGTCGACCTGTTCCACGAGGGATGACCGCCGCGCCCGGCCGCCCGGCAGGATCGCGTGCGGTCGGTGCGCAGCGGCTCGTCGGCGCGTTGCACCTGACGTTACGTCAGGTCGTAGCGTCGGACGCGTCGCCAGAGCGGCGACCAACCACAGGACCCCCGAGAGGTGAGCTACTCGATCGGCGAGGTGGCCCGGTACGCCGGTGTGACCGTCCGGACCCTGCACCACTACGACGCGATCGGGTTGCTGCAGCCCAGCCACCGCTCGACGTCGGGCCGGCGCAGCTACGTGACGGCCGACCTCGAACGCCTGCAGCGCATCCTGTTCTATCGCGAGCTCGAGCTGCCGCTCGACGCGATCGGCCGGCTGCTCGACGGCGGGGACGACCCGCTCGTGCAGTTGGCACGACAGCGGGAACAGTTGCAGGCACGGATCGACCGGCTCACTCGACTGGTGGACGTCCTGGAGCGCACGATGGAGGCACGCAGGATGGGCATCGATCTGGACCCGGACGAGCTGTTCGAGGTCTTCGGCGAGGACGACCCGACCCAGTACGCCGAGGAGGCCGAGCAGCGCTGGGGCGACACGGACGCCTGGCGCGAGTCGCAGCGGCGCACCGCCCGCTACACCAAGGACGACTGGCTGCGCTTCAAGGCCGAGACCGAACGACTCAACGCGGACATGGTCGCGGCGATGGACGAAGGGATGGCGCCGACCGACGAGCCGGCCATGGACCTCGCCGAGCGCGCCCGCCGCCAGATCGACGAGTGGTTCTACGCCTGTCCCCACGAGATGCACCTGTACCTCGGGCAGATGTACGTCGACGATCCCCGGTTCATGGCGACCTACGAGCGACAGCGCGAAGGCCTGGCCCGTTGGCTCCGGGACGCGATCGTCGCGAACGCGCGGCGCCACGGCGTCGAGGTCGCGACCTGACCGCCGGACCGGACGTCGGGACCTGACGTCGGGACCTGACGTCAGGGCCTGCCGCGTGGCCGTCAGTCGGCCGGGCCGTCGAGGTGGAGCACCACGTCGGCCCGGTCGAGCACCGCCGGTCGGTGCGAGACGACCAGCATCGTGCGGTCCCGGTCAGCCAGCAGCCGGTCGAGCAGCGCCGCCTCCGTCCCCGCGTCCAGCGCGGCCGACAGGTCGTCGGCGATGATCAGCGCCGAGCCGGCGACCAGCGCTCGGGCCGCCGCAACGCGGTGCGCCTGCCCGCCGGACAACCGGATCCCTCGCGGCCCGAGGCGGGTGTCCAGGCCGTCTTCGAGCGTCGTCACGATCTCGCGTGCCGCGGCCGCCTCCAGCGCGTACTCGAGGTCGGCGTCGGCCACGTCCCAGCCCAGCCGCAGGTTGTCGTCCAGCGCCTCGCTGAACAGCGTGGGGACCTGCGCGACGTACGCGGCCCGTGGCGGCGTCATCCAGTGAGCCGGGTCGACGGCCCGTCCGTCCCACCGGATCTCGCCCGTCACCAGCGGCGCGAGCCCCAGGACCGCGCGGACCAACGTCGTCTTGCCGACGCCGACGCGACCGGTGACGACGGCGAACCCACCGGCCGGGATCGTCAGATCGACGGGACCGATGCGGCGGCCGTCCGGGGTCCGCGCGACGACACCGACGAGCTCCAGCCGTGGTGCGGGCGGCGCGGCCGGAAGCGGGTGGCGGCCGACCGGCGGTGGCGAGAACGGCACCGGGCCGACGGGCTCGATCAGCCGGGACACGTCGCCGTCGGCGACCGCGGCGCGCAGGCGTTCCACGGCGACGTCGGCGTGGCGTCGGATCGCCAGCCACGCGGCCCAGTTGCGTGGGACACCGGCCAGCAGTTGCGCGTAGTACGCCAGCAGCGCGACCTGCCCCGTGGTCAGGTCGTCCGCGACGAGCAGCGCGGCGGCCAACAACCCGCCGGCCAGGGCGAGGTCACCGGTCGTGGCACCCACCGCCGGCAGCAGCTGGGTCGCCACCCGGCTGCGCACCGCCGTCACCCGACGGCGGTCGCACAGGCGCGCGAGGTGGCGCACCAGCGCCGGCGCGGCACCGGCGGTCGTGACGGTCGTGACGGTGTTGAACACCTCGCCCATGAACCCGGTGACCTCGCCCGTCACCGCGCGGTCGGCCGCGCGCCGGTCCCGGACCATCGGGGCCAGCAGGTGACCGGCGGCGGAGGCCAGCAGCAGCGGCACGGCGACGGCGACGGCGACCAGCGGATCGATCCGGGCGATCACCGCGAGCGCGCCCAGTGCGATGGCACCGATGGCCACCAGCGTCAGCCACATGTCGGTGGCGCGTGCGAGATGCTCCGGGTCGTCGCGGAACAGCGGCATGGCGGCCGCGGCGTCGGTGATGGCCGGCCCGCGTCGCGCCGGATCGGGGTGCAACTGGGCGCGCAGGACGTTGGTGCGCAGCACCGTCTCCGCGTGGCCCCAGAACGGCTCGAACACCCAACCCACGAGTGGCAGCCCCAACGCTCGGCCGACCTCGATGCCGGCGATCACGGCCAGCAGCGCCAACGCCGGCCCGCCGTCGCGGAGTGCGTCGAAGAGCCGTTCCAGGAGCAGCCCGACGCCCAGAGGCGCGAGCATGAACAGCCACCACATGGCGCCGCCGCCCCAGTAGGCCGGCTTGCGCACGCCCATCAGGTGACGGACCACCCGCCAGGAGGCACGCCGGTCGGTCAGGTCCCGCCCCCGGCCGGTCACCTCGCCGCTCCCAGCTCAGCGGCGACCAGCCGCGCGAAGCGCGTGTCCCCGGCGGCGAGGTCCTCACGGGGTCCCTGCTCGACGACGCGTCCGTCGCGGATCACGGCGATGCGGTCCACACGCTCCAGCGTCGCGAGCCGGTGCGCCACCACGACGGCGGTCCGTCCCTGCAGGAGCGTCTCCAGCGCTCGGGTGACGGCCAGTGCACTGGCGGTGTCGAGGCGGGCGGTGGGCTCGTCGAGGATCACGAGGCCGGGGTCGCGCAGCAACACGCGGGCCAGTGCGAGCAGCTGCGCCTCTCCTGCCGAGGTGCCGGCGTCCTCCCCCAGCTGTGCGTCCAGCCCCTGCTCGAGGCGCTCGAACCACGGTCCGAGCCCGACGGCGTGCAACGCCGCGACCAGCTGTCCGTCGTCGGCGGCGACGCTGCCCAGGAGCGTGAGGTTGTCACGGATGGAGGCGGACAGCAGCTGCACCTCCTGCGTGACCACGGCGACGCGGCGGCGCAGCGACGTCTCGGCGACCTCCCGCAGGTCGACGCCGCCGAGCCGGACGTGCCCCGCACCCGGATCGAGGGCGCGGTGCAGTAGCCGCGTGAGCGTGGTTTTCCCGCCGCCGCTCGGCCCGACGACGCCCAGGTGATCCCCCGGCGCGAGCTGCAGGTTCACACCGGCCAGCGCGTCCGTGTCGCTGGCCGGGTAGGCGGCCCGGACCTCGGCGACGTCGACGCTGAGCGGTCCGTCGGGCAGCGGCCGGTCGCCGGTGAAGCGGATGAGCGGCCGCTCGGCGAGCAGGGTGGCGAGCCGCACCGCGCCGGCACCGGCCTGCTGGATCTGCTGGATGTTCTCCG
This sequence comes from Egicoccus sp. AB-alg2, assembly GCF_041821065.1. Classification (NCBI taxonomy): domain Bacteria; kingdom Bacillati; phylum Actinomycetota; class Nitriliruptoria; order Egicoccales; family Egicoccaceae; genus Egicoccus; species Egicoccus sp. AB-alg2. The sequence continues at coordinate 492,319 of NZ_JBGUAX010000001.1, forward strand.
CCAGCTGTTCGAGCGGTCGGCGGGTCAGCTGGGTCGCGGTGAAGGCGGCCAGGACCTGCCCGATCGTGAGCACGCCGGCACGCTGCAGCAGGATGCCGCCGAGCAACGCCACCGCACCTCCGCCGACCACGACCAGCATCGATGCCGACCAGATCGCCGTGGCGTAGGTCTCCTGGGTTCGCCACGGAGCGAGCGTGAGCGCCGAGCGGCGGTGGAGGTCCGCCACCGCGTAGCGCCCGCCACCGAGCGCCCGCAATTCCTCGGCGCCGCGCAGCCGTTCCTCGGCGGCCCCGAACACCTCGCCGGAGCGCTGCCGGGCGATCACGCCGGAGGGCACGGCCAGATCGCGCAGACGGACCAGCACCCAGCCACCACCGACCAGCAGCAGCGCCAGCGCGAGACCGAGGCGCCAGTCCTGGACGGCGAGCAGCGCCACGACCCCGGCGAGCGTGACGACGGCGGCGGCGAGTCGGACCACGACCTCGGCCAGCAACTCCCCCACCCGGGTGGCGTCGCCGTCGACGCGGTCGACGATCTCGCCCGGCGTGGTGCGCGCGTGCCAGGTGGGGCCGAGCGACAGCGCATGACGGGCCGCCTCGACCCGGAGTTCGTTGGCCGCGAGCCACGCCAACCGGGCACCCAGCCACGTCACGAGCACGTCCGCGCCATTGGCCAGCAGGCCCACCAACCCGAACGCGGCCGCCAACAGCGCGAGCCGCGTCGCGCCGGTGTCCGCGACGGCCCCGTCGGCGATCGCGCCCAGCAGCACCGGTCCGGCCAACGGCAACGTGCCGGCCACCAGCACCAGGGCGCTGAAGCCGAGCAGCGCGCGGCGGTGCGGCGCCAGGAACGACCCGATCAGGCGCCAGTGCGCGCCGTCGGCGGTCGCGTCTCGGGCCGCCGTGGCGGCGGTAGGCACGACGGTGGACACGGCGGGACCCCCACACCCGCCATCGTCGAGGCCACTGGCGAGCCGGCCATCAAAGCCCCCGCGGCCGGCCAGGTCAACCCCCGGTCAAGCGACCGGCGCACCGCACGCGGTCAGCGGCGCAGACGCTCCAGCCGCAGCTCGAGCGCGCGCCGCGAGCGGCCGTGCTCGCGGGCCAGCTCGTCGAGGCTGCGGCCCTCCTCGACCTCGCGGAGCAGCCGCTGCTCTTCCTCCCGGGTCCAGGCGGCGAAGGCGTTGCCCTGACCGCGCTGACGTGCGCGCGCGATGGCGGCCTCGCGGTCGTCGCCGTCGGCACCACCCGGCGGAGGCGGCGTCGGCTGCTCGCGCCCGCGGCCGCCGGCGGGCCCGGCGCCCACGGCCGGCGGTGCGGGCGCGGCGCCACCGCTCTCCTCGCGGCGGGCGTCCAGGACCCGTCCGCCGTCGTCCACGCCCAGCGCGCGGCGCATGCCGTCGAGGAAGCCGCGCAGCTCCTCGCGGTCGGCGATCGTCAGCGCGCAGACCTCGCTGCGCTCCTCGCCGCGTTCCTCGTGGATGACCAGACGCCCGTCGTCGGGCTCGGCGACGAAGACGAACGTCGCCTCGTCACCGCGCACGCGCACCTCGCGCCGCTCGCTGATCTCGACCAAACGACGAACCCTCCTCACCGCCGGTGCGATGAGGAGGGTTGCGGACTTCGCCGTCCGGCGCGCGCCGGACGGATGGTCACACGTTCATGCCCATGGCGCGCAGTTCCTCGCGGACGTAGTCGGCCATGGCGTGCGGACCCCACGGCGGCGTGAAGGTGAACTCCACCTCGACCCGCTCGACGCCCGGCATCGCGCCGAGGATCACCGAGCACTGCTGGTGGATCACCTCGGTGAGCGGGCAGCCCATCGTGGTGAGCGTCATCAGGACGTGGGCGTAGCCGGGCTCGGGCTTCGTGACGTCGTAGACCAGGCCGAGGTCGACGATGTTGTAGCCGATCTCCGGGTCGACGACGGCGCGCAGACCGTTGGTGAGATCCTGCGTGGACGGCATGCCGTCCGCTTCCAGCGGCAGGTCCTCGAACGGGTGCCTGGGCTTGTCTCGAGCCGGGTCCCCCGTCTCTTGGCTGGAGGCCGGGTCCCCCGTCTCGCTCGCTGCGCTCGCTCGTCGCCCCCCGGCCCCACTCGCGGGTTCGGGCTCGGCGAAGCCGCTGGGCGTGTCGGCCTCCGGGATGAAGTCGTCGTCGTCCGCAGTCGGGATGGCGGTGTTGACGTCGTGTTGCGTCATGGGTCCCCCGTTACTCATCGTGGGTGACGGTGTGGGCGGTGGCGCCGCGCTGGTAGGTCTCGATCGCGTCGCGGACGGCCATCCATCCCAGCAGGGCGCACTTCACCCGAACCGGGAACTTCGCCACGCCTTGGAAGGCGATGCCGTCGAGCAGGTCGTCGGCGCGCGCGGGCTCGTCGCCGTGCATCATGCGCCGGAAGTCCTCGGTCAGGTCGAGGGCGTCCTTGAGGTCGCGTCCCAGCACGGCCTGGGTCATGGCCGACGCGGACGCCTGGCTGATCGAGCAGCCCTCGCCGTCGAAGACCAGCCCGTCGACACGGTCGTCGGCCACGCGCAACCGCAGGTCCATCTCGTCGCCGCACAGCGGGTTGGAGTGGTGGACGTGCACGTCCTCGTTCTCCAGCGACGCGTTGCGGTTCTTCGGGCTGCGGTAGTGGTCCAGGATGATCTCCTGGTACAGGTCGTCCATGCTCACGGCGCGCCTCCTTGCAGGTGTCGCATCGAAGATGCGCTCATCGGCGGAAGAACGAGCGGGCCGCCTCGATGCCCTCGACGAGCGGATCGAGGTCGTCCACGTCGTTGTAGAGGTACAGGCTCGCACGCGCGGTCGCCACGACCCCCAGCTGCTTCATCAGCGGCTTGGCGCAGTGGTGGCCGACGCGGACGCACACGCCCTTGGAGTCGAGCATCGCCCCGACGTCGTGCGGGTGCACGCCCTCGATGGCGAAGGAGATCGCGCCGCCGCGCAGCGTCGCGTCGGCAGGCCCGTGCACGGTCACACCGTCGAGCTGCCGGAGGCGGTCGATGAACGCCTGTGCGACCACGGCCTCGTGGGCCCGGATGCGTTCCATCCCGATGCCGCTGAGGTAGTCGACGGCCGCGCCGAGGCCCGCCGCCTCGGCGATCATCGGGGTGCCGGCCTCGAACTTGGCGGGCACGTCGTTCCAGGTGACCGCCTCGATGGAGACGTCGCGGATCATCTCGCCACCCGTGAGGAACGGGTCCATCGCCTCCAGCCGCTCGGGCTTGGCGAGCAGCGCGCCGATGCCGGTCGGGCCGCACATCTTGTGACCCGTCAGCGCGTAGAAGTCGACGTCGAGGTCGCGGAAGCTGACCGGCATCTGCGGCACGGCCTGCGTGCCGTCGACGAGTACGACGCAGTCCTCGTTGGCGTCACGCACCAGCGCCGTCATCGCCGCGACGTCGTTGCGCGTCCCCAGAACGTTGGACACGTGCACCATCGCCAGGAAGCGCACCCGGCCGTCGGCGACCAGTTCGCGGGCGGCGTCGAGGTCGAGGCGGCCGTCCTCGGTCAGCGGCACGTGGCGCACCTCGAAGCCGACGTCCTTGGCCGCGTACAGCAGCGGGACGTGGTTGGCGTGGTGCTCCATCATGGTGGTCAGGACGACGTCGCCCGGGCCGAGGTTGCGCCGCACCCAGGAGTAGGCCACGAGGTTCATGGCCTCGGTGGCGTTCTTCGTGAACACCACGCCGCGCGGGTCGGCGTCCACGAACGTGGCGAGCTTGGTCCGCGCGCCCTCGTAGAGGTCGGTGGCCTCCTCGGCGAGGCGGTAGACCCCGCGGTGGACGTTGGAGCGCGACCAGCGGTAGTAGCGGTCCATCGCCTCGAGCACGGGCGTGGGCGTCTGCGAGGACGCGGCCGAGTCGAGGTACACCAGCCGCCGGGTCTCCTCCTCACCCCCGAGCAGATGACGACCGTGAACCTCCCGGGACAGGACCGGGAAGTCCTTGCGGAGGGTCTGGACGTCGAGGGTCATGGTCGTCCTCGCTGGTTCGTGGAGTGGACCGACAGGGTGCCGCGGTCCCAGTCTGGACACCCGGGCCGACCGTGACAACGGTGGCTCGCGTGTCCGGGCATCACGTGGTGGGGGCGCCCGGCCGGAGCCGGGCCCGGGCGAGGGCTCAGGCGCTGGCCTTGAGGTGGTCGTACCCGCGCTCCTCGAGCTCGTCGGCGAGCTCGGGGCCGCCGCTGGCGACGATGCGGCCCTCGAACATCACGTGGACCTCGTCGGGGCGGATGTAGCGCAGGATGCGGGTGTAGTGGGTGATGATCAGCACGCCGAGGTCGGGTCCGGTGAGGCGGTTGACGCCTTCGGACACGATCTTGAGCGCGTCGACGTCCAAGCCGGAGTCGGTCTCGTCGAGCACCGCCAGCTGCGGGCGCAGCAGGGCCATCTGCAGGATCTCGAAGCGCTTCTTCTCGCCGCCGGAGAAGCCCTCGTTGACCGAGCGCTGCAGGAACGACTCGTCGATCGCCAGCTCGGCCATCTCGGTGCGCAGCCGCTGCATGAACTCGCGGACCGGGACGTCCTCCTCGTTCACGGCGTTGAGGGCCGTGCGCAGGAAGTTGGTCAGCGAGACGCCGGGCACCTCGACCGGGTACTGCATGGCGAGGAAGACGCCCAGGCGGGCGCGCTCGTCGGGCGTGAGCTCGACGAGGTCGGTGCCCTGCCAGCGGATCGAGCCGCCCGTGATGTCGTAGGCCGGGTGGCCGGCGATCGCGTAGGCGAGGGTCGACTTGCCGGAGCCGTTGGGACCCATCAGCGCGAGGGTCTTGCCCTTCTCGAGGTCGAGGTTGACACCGCGGAGGATGTCGGAACCGTCCACCTCGACCGTCAGGTCGCGGATCTCGAGGTCAGCCATCGTGAAGGAGCTTTCGGTTCGGGGCCGGCCGCGGCGGGGAGCCTTCCGGGCCGGACGGGTGCGTCTAGTGGTCGGGGAACGGAGCGTCGTTCGTGGGGTTCGCCACGTCGAGCAGGACGGCGTCGCCATCCAACTCGACCGCGAAGGTCGGGATCGGCTTGATCGCCGGCAGCGAGGACGGCCGGCCGTCGTCGAGGTCGAACGAACTGCCGTGCAGGCTGCACTCCACCTCGTTGTCGTAGATGGTCCCGCCGTCGGCGAGCGACCACTCCTGGTGCGAGCAGGTGTCGTGGACGGCCTTGACGGTGTCCCCGAACCGCACGAGGCAGACGGGCACGCCGTCGACCTCGACGCGGTACGGGACCGCGTCCTGGAGCTCGTCCAGGGCGGCGACCTGCTTGGAAACCATCAGTCGTCGCCCTTGAGCTCGTCGCGCAGGGCGGCGTCGTTGATGCCGAGGTGGTCGAGGTCGGTGGCCTCGAGCTCGGCCTCGATGTGGGCCAGGGCCCGCGCCTCGATGCCGGGCAGGTCGACCTCGGTCAGGATCTCGCGGAAGAAGCCGTGGACCAGCATCCGCAGCGCCTGCGGGCGCGGGATGCCGCGCGACTCCAGGTAGAACAGGTGCCGGGCGTCGAGCTGGCCGGTCGCCGAGCCGTGGCCGGCGGTGATGTCGGCGCACTCGATCTCCAGGAACGGCGTCGCGTCGGCGCGGGCGCCCTCCGTGAGGATCAGGCTGCGGTTGTTCTCGTCCGTGGAGGTGCCGACCGCGTCCTTGTGCACGAAGACGTTGCCGCGGAACACGGTCCGGGACCGGCCCTGCAGCGCGCCCTTGTAGAACACGTCCGAGGTCGCCCGCGGCGCGAGGTGCCGGATGTAGGGCTGCAGGTCGAACCACTGGCGCTCGTCGGCGTAGTAGACGCCCAGCGGCCGTACGTCGGCACCGGGGCCGAGCAGGTCGCACTCGGGACGCAGGCGCACGGTGGCGCCGCCGACCACGACGGCGACGTGACGCACCTGCGCGTCGCGGTGGGCGCCGACCTTCTGGAGGGCCAGGTGGCTGACGCCGCTGCCCCACTCGTGGAGGCTGACCAGGTCGACCTGCGAGGCGTCCTGCGCCACCACCTCGACGACCTCGTCGACCAGGGCCGTGGCGCCCTCGTCGGAGGTGTGCTCGAGGTAGATCGTGGCCTTGGCGTGGTGGCCGAGGACGGCCAGGACCCGGGGCAGGTGTGCGCCGTCGCGTGTCACGTGGACGTGGACGCCGATCGGCGCGTCGACCTCGACCTCCGCCGGGACGTGGACGAACACGCCGGCGGTCCAGGCCGCGTCGTTGACGCTGACCGTGCGGTCCTCGTCGGCGCCGGAGCCGTCACCCGAGGTGGTCAGCGCGCCGAGGTGCGTGCGCACCAGGTCCGGGTGCTCGTGCGCCGCGGTGCGCAGGTCGGTGACGACCACGCCCTGCTCGGCGAGCTCGGCCGGGACCACGGCCTCGACGACCTCGCCGTCGACGACGCGGGCCTGGGCGGTCGGCGTCTGGAGGGAGCCCACCAGCGAGTCGGGCGTGCCGGCCTCGACCGGGGCCTCCGCGACCACGGGGTGGCTGACGTCGAACCGCTTCGCGAACGGCGTCGAGCGCCAGAACTCGTCCTTGCGGCTGTCCGGCCAGGCCTGGTCGAGGTAGCGCTTGGTGGCCGCCAGCCGGCGATCGACGAGCCAGTCGGGCTCGCCGGCCGCCAGGCTGCGCACGGCGTCCTCGGTCAACGCGTCGAGGGGGGTCGCCCCAGACGTGGGGCGCTGCTGATCTGCGACGCGGTCCACGGCAGAGACGGTCGCCTCGTGCTCGGGGCGCGTGGTGGAAGGACTCGTCATCCGATGGCGCCTTCCATCTCCAGCGCGATGAGGCGGTTGAGTTCGACGGCGTACTCCATCGGCAGCTCCCGGGCGATCGGCTCGATGAAGCCGCGCACGATCATGGCCGTGGCCTCGTCCTCGTCGATCCCGCGCGACTGCATGTAGAACAGCTGGTCGTCGGAGACCTTCGAGACCGTGGCCTCGTGCTCGATCGTGGCGTCCTCCTGCTCGATCTCCATGTACGGGTAGGTGTCCGTACGCGAGGTGTCGTCGAGCATCAGCGCGTCGCACTTCACCGCGCTGCGGGCGTGGTGGGCGCCCTCCTCGATGCGGACCAGGCCGCGGTAGGAGGTACGGCCGTTGCCCTTCGAGATCGACTTCGACAGGATGTTGGACGTCGTGTACGGCGCGGCGTGGACCATCTTGGCGCCGGCGTCCTGGTGCTGGCCGTCGTTGGCGTACGCGACCGACAGGACCTCGCCCTTGGCACCCTCGCCCGTCAGCCACACGGCCGGGTACTTCATCGTGACCTTGGAGCCGATGTTGCCGTCGATCCACTCCATGGTGGCGTTCTTCTGGGCGACGGCCCGCTTGGTGACCAGGTTGTAGACGTTGGTCGACCAGTTCTGGATCGTCGTGTAGCGGACGCGGGCACGCTCCTTGACGATGATCTCCACGACCGCGGAGTGCAGCGAGTCGGAGCTGTAGATCGGTGCCGTGCAGCCCTCGACGTAGTGCACGTAGCTGCCGGGCTCGGCGATGATCAGCGTCCGCTCGAACTGGCCCATGTTCTGCTTGTTGATGCGGAAGTAGGCCTGCAGCGGGATGTCGACCTCGACACCCTCGGGGATCCAGATGAACGACCCACCCGACCACACGGCGGTGTTGAGCGCGGCGAACTTGTTGTCGTTGGCCGGGATCACCGTCGCGAAGTGCTCGCGGAAGATGTCCTCGTGCTCGTGCAGGGCCGTGTCGGTGTCGAGGAAGATCACGCCCTGCGCCTCGAGGTCCTCGCGGACCTTGTGGTACAGCACGGTCGACTCGTACTGGGCGGCGACGCCGGCGATGAGCCGCTCGCGCTCGGCCTGCGGGATGCCGAGCTTCTCGTAGGTCTCCAGGATCTCCGGCGGCAGCTCGTCCCACGAGTTGGCCTGCTTCTCGCTGGCCTCGACGTAGTAGAAGATGTCGTCGAACTTGATCCCGGACAGGTCCGAGCCCCAGTTGGGCATCGGACGACGCTGGAAGGCGTCGAAGGCGCGCAGGCGCAGGTCGCGCATCCACGAGGGCTCGTTCTTGCGCTCGCTGATGGCGGCGACGGTCTCGCGCGTCAGGCCGGTGCCCGACGTGAAGGCGTAGCCCTCGTCGCTGTCGGACCAGCCGAACTTGTAGTCCGACAGGTCCTGGGCGACGCGGGCCTGCTCTGCGCGGGCCTCGCTGACCGGGAGCTGGATCTCGGTCTGGCTCACAGCTCGTCTCCTCGTCCGGACGGCCCGGACGGCTGGGTTCCTCGGGCTCGGGAGCCCGAGGCGGGGGTGGTCGTGGCGGACGCCGTACGTGGCTGCACGCAGCAGACGCAGGCGCTGCCACCCTCCGCGAGCGTCTCGCGGCGGGAGATCTTCACGTCGCTGCCGAGCACCCGGGCGAAGCCGGCGGCCTCGTAGGCGCACAGCTCCGGGTGTTCCTCGGCGGCGTCCTGGATGGCGCAGTGGTGCTGCTTCAGCGTGAATCCGTCACCGTCGGGGGTGACGGATGCCGCGTAGCCGGCCTCGGAGAGGCGGCTGGCGAGTTGTTGCAGGCGCTCGTGCAGGTCCTCGGCGGTGACGGCGTCGCGCAGGCCCTCGACCTGACGCTGCAGCCGCCAGCGCAGGAACTGGCGCAGCCCGTCGCCGTCCGCCTGGTCGGCCAGGAAGTCGAGCAGTTCGCCGGCGAGCTGGTCGTGGCCCTGCGGGAACAGCCGGCGCGCGTCGGCGGTCAGCGAGTAGCGCGCCGCGGGGCGGCCACGTCCCTGCTTGACCGTCTGGGCGGCGACCAGGCCGTCCTCCTCGAGGACGGTCAGGTGCCGGCGTGTGGCGACCTCAGAGATGTCCAGCGCCCTGGCCAGCTCGGACACCGACGCGTCGCCGTCGCGGCGCAGCACCTGGACGATCGTGGCGCGCTGCTCGCCCAGCAACGACACCAGCGAACGCCCCGCGAGCGGGGTCGTCGTCGTGGCGTCGGTGGACATGGTGGCAGGTCCTCGTCGAGGCGCGGGAGGCGGCAAGGACGTCGCGCGCGGTCTCCCGGCCCGAGCGTCCCGGTGGGAGCGGAGTCATTTACGCAACATCCGTGTTGTGAATAGTAGGGACGAGGTCCGGTCCACGCAAGGTGGCGGGGCGTCCAGCGGCCTCGGCGACCACCGCCCCGCCCGACACGTGAGATGCGTGCATCCCGACCCGCGCTCCGTGCGCGTCGGGATGCACGCATCGAGGCCGCCGGACGCCGCCGTGACCCGCGACGACCGGCGGCCGGGGACGTCAGAAGGCGGGCAGGACGGCGCCCTCGTAGGTCTGGTCGATGAAGTCACGGACCTCCTCGCTGTGGAGGAGGCGCTCGAGTTCCTCGACCCGCGGGTCGGCCTGGTCCCCGTCGCGCACGACGACGAGGTTGGCGTTGGGGTTGCCCTCGGCCGCCTCCAGCGCCAGCGCGTCGTCGGCGGGCACCAGCCCCGCCTCGATCGCGTAGTTGCCGTTGACGACTGCCGCGTCGACGTCCTGCAGCGTGCGGGGCAGCTGGGCGGCCTCGATCTCCGTGATGTCGAGCTCGCGGGGGTTGTCCTGGATGTCCAGCACGGTCGGTGCGGCCTCGCCGGTGTCGGCGAGGTCGATCAGCCCGTTGGCCTCCAGCAGGCGCAGGCCGCGGGCGGCGTTGGCGGGGTCGTTGGCGATGGCGACGGTCGCGCCCGCGGGCAGCTCGTCCAGGCTGGCGTGGCGGTCGGAGTAGATGCCGAGCGGCTCGAGGTGGACGGGCTCGAGCGCGACGAACTCGTAGCCGGCCGTCGCGACCTGTTCCTCGAGGTAGGGCACGGTCTGGAAGTAGTTGGCGTCCAGTTCGCCCTCGGCGAGGGCGACGTTGGGCTGGACGTAGTCGGTGAACTCGACGATCTCCACGTCGAGGCCGGCGTCGGCCGCGAGTTCGTCGGCGACGAATCCGAGGATCTCGGCGTGCGGCACGGGCGAGACGCCGACGCGCAGCGGCGCGTCGGGGTCACCGGCCGCCGACCCGGTCTGGCCGGCGCCGCCGCAGGCGGTCAGTGCGACGGCCGCGGCCAGCGCGGCCGTGAGGGTGCGGAGCGGGGTACGCAAGAGTCGTTCCTTCCGGGGGCGGGAGGGGTCGTGACCGAAGCGGGGTCGGTCAGGAAGAGAGGGTCAGTGGCGCCGCAGGCGGCGCACGAGCAGGTCGCCGACGACCTGCAGGAGTTGGACGACGACGACCAGGAGCACGATCGTGGCGAGCATCACGTCGCCGCGGAAACGCTGGTAGCCGAAGCGGATGGCCACGTCGCCGAGGCCACCGCCGCCGACGACGCCGGCCATGGCCGAGTACCCGACCAGGGCGATGAGCGTCACGGTGAGGCCGGCGACCAGCGACGGCAGTGCCTCGGGCAGCAGGACCTTGGCGATCACCTGGCGGTCCGAGGCGCCCATGGCCAGCGCGGCCTCGAGCTTGCCGGGATGCACCTCGGCCAGCGCGGTCTCGACCAGCCGGGCGTAGAACGGGATGGCGCCGACCGCCAACGGCACGATGGCGGCGGTGGAGCCCAGGGAGGTGCCGACGACCAGCCGCGTGAACGGGATCAGCGCGATCAGCAGGATGATGAAGGGCAGCGACCGCCCGATGTTGACGAACGTGCCGAGCACGCGGTTCGCCAGCGGCTGCGGTCGCAGCCCGCCCGGGCCCGAGGCGACCAGCGCCACCCCCAGCGGCACGCCGAGCAGCAGGCTCACCACCCCGGCCACGCCGACCATGTAGAGCGTCTCGACCGTGGCATCCAGCAGCAGCGGTACGAGCTGACTCATCCCACGACCTCCACCTCGGCGCCGCGGTCGCGCAGGTGGGCGATCGCGGCGGTGGGGTCACCCTCGGGCAGCTGGAGGTGCAGACGCCCGATGCGCAGGCCGGCGATGACGTCGACGCCGCCTCCGACGACGGAGACGTCCAGGTCGAAGCGCCGCACGAGGTCGGCGATGACCGGCTCGCCGACCAGGTCACCGACGAAGCGGACGTCGAGCAGCGTGCCGGGGACCGCATCGACCACCCCGGGGTCGGGTGCGGGCAGCTTCGGCCCCAGGCCGGCGGCCAGCAGCGAGCGCGGCTGGGCCAGCAGGTCGGCGACCCGGCCGGACTCGACCACGCGGCCGCCGGCGAGGAGCACGGCCCGGTCGCAGATGCGCTCCACGACGTGCATCTCGTGGGTGATCAGCAGGACGGTCAGGTCCAGACGGCGGTTGAGGTCGCGCAGCAGGTCCAGGACCTGGTCGGTGGTGTCGGGGTCCAGGGCGGAAGTCGCCTCGTCGCACAACAGCACGTCGGGTTCGGTCGCCAACGCCCGGGCGATCCCGACGCGCTGCTGCTGCCCGCCCGACAGCTGCGACGGGTAGGCGTCGGCACGGTCGGCCAGACCGACGAGGTCGAGCAGTTCGTGCACCCGCTCGCGACGGCGGGCGCGCGGCACACCGGCGACCTCCAGCGGCAGCGCCACGTTGTCGGCGGCGGTTCGCGACGCGAGCAGCGCGAACTGCTGGAAGACGGTGCCGACACGGCGCCGGGCCGCGCGCAGGTCCGCATGCGGCAGGGCGGTCAGGTCGACGCCGCCGATCTCCACCGTTCCCGAAGTGGGGCGCTCGAGCAGGTTGACGCAGCGCAGCAGGGTCGACTTGCCGGCGCCGCTCTGTCCGATGACCCCGCAGACCTCGCCGCGCGCCACCTCGAGGTCGACGTCGGCGAGCGCGACGACGTCCCCGCCCCGAGCGGGGAAGGTCTTGGACACGCGCGAGAGTCGGATCATGCGGTGAACACCTCGAAGGAGGAGCGCGAAGGACGCCGGAGCGACGTCGTTCTGAGGGCGCCGCCGTCGGGCCGGCAGACGTGCGCGACCGGCAGCGTCCGAAGTGACGCGGATCGCCGGTCGCGCGGGGTCGGCAGCGTGTCGCGCCCGGCTGCTTGCCGCCAGCACCTTGGTGCAAACCGTGAGAAGCGGACGGTGGACGTCCGATCGGAGACGTCCACCCTGCGTGCGCACCGCCTCGCCGGCCGCGCCGGCCATCGACGCCCTGTCACCCGCCCGTTAGGGTCGGATCGTCCGCGAATTGGTCGGGAGTCGCCCCCCCGCCGCGCGCCGATGGGCGTCGAGGATGGACCAGGGCGACGACACCGGTCAGCAGCCCACCCATTCCGGGTGGCCCGCGGACGAGGCAGTCATCGGTAGTGAGCGCGAACGGCTCCGCTCCCCAGGAGAGCGTCGAGCCGACCGATGACCGCCGAGGGTCCCGAGAAGACGCGAGGATCGGCCCGGGCGGCCCGGGTCGGCACCACGACCACGACTCGACGCGTCGCTCGGGGCCCTCCTTCGTCGTCTTACGAACGGCCGCCGGTTCCTCGACGACCTGGGCCCCGGGGCTCGTACGGCCGGCGCGGCCAAACCGTCACCTGCAGCCGCCCCGGGCATCGACATCTCGGCAGGCGCCGGAGCGAGGCAGTCTCCGTAGGCTGCTATGGAGGGCGGGCGGGTGAGGCAGCCGGAGGAGACTGGCTCGCGGAGGCGCCGGTCGCGCTGGGGGGACGCCGGGGGACGCCGGGGGCCGCCGACCGTTGGCGGGCTACCGCACGCCCTGGGCGCGGCGGGCGAGCTGCTCCTCGAAGACGTACTGACGCAGTCGCTCGACGACGGTCTTTTCCAGGTCCTCGAACGCGACACCCAGCTCGAGGCCGTCGGGCACCATCGGCACCGCGCGCACGACCCGGCCTGCCGCATCCACCTCGCCGTCGGGCAGTTCCAGGCACAGCGACACTCGCGCGCCGGCTTCCAGGTCCGGGCGCCCCGACACCTCGCAGGCCAGCCCACCCTCGGAGAGGTTGCGCGTCGTGGCCGACAGTTCGTCGGGCCGCTCGACACCGAGGTGCAGCGACAGGCGGGTCTCCAGCCGGAAGGCCGACCGCCGCTGCGAGAGGGCACTGCGCCGCACCGTCAGGTCCCAGGTCGCGATGTCCTGGTCGGTGGTGGCGGTCAACTCCGCCTGGGCCTCGAGGTAGCCGAGCTCGGTCGGCCAGCCGAGGGTCACCCCGCGACCGGGGTCGGGCAGGATCGGCGGACCCATCGGGCGCGTGGGTGCGACGACCACGAGGTCCGGACCGTTCTGGGCCTCCACCCGGCTGCGCCACGCCCGGTCGACGCCGTCGAGCTCGAGGGCGACGACGGTGCCGGCCGTCGGGACGCGCAACGTGCCGTCCGCCGGTGCCGGGGCGGTCGGCGCCGGCCGCGTCGGGCGTCTGCGCAGCATCGGTGTCCCTCCCCATGCCGTTCCCGAGCCGTTCGCGCGACGACTCGAACGCGGGTACTGCGCCGTGTCGGCCGCGGCGTGACGGGCTGAAGCACCCGCTTCCGCGAAACCGCAGCCGCAGCGGCGCGGCATCCGCCCGACCGGGGCGTCACCGCCTCGACACCGGGGGTATCGACGGCGGTCGCTCGGCGAGGCAGAGGGCATCGCACGGTGACGAGCGCCGCTCGCGCGTTTCGTCGCGAGCGCTGGGGATCCCGCCCCGTCCCGCCGACCGGTCCACGACCGAGCGACCGCCGAACTTTCGGGACCTCTTGCCCGGCCGCGCACGCGGATGGCGCTACCGTTTTCCCTAGGCCTGAGAGTGGTTCCCGGCGCTCACGGAACCGCGCTGATGAGGGGCGAAGCACTGATGGGTGTATCGCGAGTCCGGCTAGATGCCGACGTGTTCACGTCGGATGGACAATTGGCCCGCTCCGACGAGCAGGACCTCAGCGAGGCCCTGCAGCACCTCGACGGGCTGCTGCGCGCCGCGAACGCGTTGCTGGCCGCCAGCGGGCACGCGCCCGGCGTCGTCGACTGCCGTGCGGCGGGCTGCCTGCTGGCCGGGGTCGCCGACGGGCCGGCCCTCTGCCGCCTCGCGCACCGGCTGATCGGCGATCGACCGGACCCCGCCACCACCTCCCCCGTCCTGGGTGCCGCCGTGGCGCACTTCCGTGCCGCGTTGCCGCTGGCGATGGACGCGGTGCGCGCGTGCCGGCAGACCGCCCACCCGAACGGCGCGTGCTGGTTCTCGCCGAACCACCGTGCCGACGCTTGTGGCGCCGTCCTCCGGTTGGCTCACGAGCTCTGCTGAGCCACGAGCTCCCTCGAGGTCCCGAGCGGAGCAGCGAGCGCGGCGCCCATGGGCGGTGGGCGGACGAAGCGGACCGAACGGACGGGGCGTGACCGTCCCGGACCGGGCAGGCTGTGACGATGCCGGCGCGACCGGCCGAATGGGGCGTCAAGGTGAGGGGCATGCGGGAGTCGTTCGAGGGGCAGCAACGACGGGTACGGCAGCGGCCGGACGAGCGACGAGCCGTCGAGGCCCACCGTGAGCACGTGGTCTCCCGTCTGCTGCAGCACGGGCTGTCGCCCCGCGCCCTGCGTCTGCTGCTGCCCGAGTGGCACCCGCTGATCGAACGCGTGGCGTCCCAGCGACCCGCGGCACTCGTCGCCGCGGACGCGGCCCGCTGACCTGCCGGAGCGCCCGGGGCGACCCCGGGCCGACGGCGGCGGCGTGCCATCCTGCGCGGGTGGGCCTTCGTGGCTCGCACGTACCCCGCGACGGACGAGGCAGGCATGCGCGACACGCCCTTGCAGGGCCGCACGGTCCTGATCACCGGTGGCTCCCGTGGCCTGGGCGCCGCCACCGCCCGGCGGGTGGCCGCCCTGGGGGCGCGTGTCGTGATCACCTACCGCGAGCGGGCGCAGGACGCCGCCGCCGTGGTCGCTGCCTGCGAGGCCCGGACCCGCGGTGCCCGGGCCGAGCAGCTCGACCTGCGCGAGGAGGACAGCGTCCGGGACCTGTTCTCGCGGCTGGAGGCGCGCGGCGACGATCTGGACGTGGTGATCGCCAACGCGGCCGCGACCGCGTTCAAACCGCTGCTGGAGGTCAAGCCCCACCAGCTCGACAAGACCTTCGCCATCTCCGTGCGCCACTTCCTGCTCACGGTGCAGCTGGCGTTCCCCTTCCTGCAGCGTCGCGGCGGACGCGTCGTGGCCGTCTCGGGCGCCGACACCGTCGGCTACCTCCCCGGGCACGGGCTGCTCGCCGCCGCGAAGGCCAGCATGGAGACGATGGTGCGCTACCTCGGCTGCGAACTCGGCCCCCACGGCGTGACGGCCGTCGGCGTCCTGCCCGGCTACGTCGACACGGCCTCGATCCGCATGATGGCCGGGCCGTACCACGACAAGCTCGTCGCCGCCGAGGAACGGACGCATCCGCTGCGCACGGCTGCCAGCCCGGACGACGCCGCCGAGGTGATCGCGATGCTGTGCCGCGACGAGGCCCGCTGGCTCAACGGCCAGATCGTGCAGAACGACGGGGGCGGCCTGTTCGCGGCGCTCGGCCGGTTCGGACAGGCCTGGGCGATGGTGCCGGACGACGCCGCGCCCCCGGATGCCAGCGACGCGCCGATGCTGCGGGAGTGAGCGCCCTCAGCCCCGCACGGCCTGCTCCAGACGCCACGCGAGGCCCGTCCGGCGGTCGCTGGGCCGGTCGTGCCGCGCCGCCACGCGCAGCGCCTCCGCCTGCCCGACCACGATGAGCGCCCGCTGGGCCCGGGTGATGGCGGTGTAGACGAGGTTGCGCCACAGCATCGTGCGGTGCGAGCCGTCACAGACCAGCACCACGACCGGCCACTCCCCGCCCTGCGACTTGTGCACGGTCACGGCCCAGGCCGCCACCAGGTCGCGTGCCTGGTCGCTGTCGTAGGTGACCTCGCCTCGAGGGAACGCGACGCGCAGTGTCTTGCCCCGCCGGCTGAGGTCCACGACCCGACCGACGTCCCCGTTCGCGACATCGAGTTCGGGATCGTTCCGGGTCTGCATCACGCGGTCGCCGACGTGGAACCCGGCGACGCTCGGCCGGCCCTCGGCAGGATTCAGCCGCTCCTTCAGCGCCGCGTTGAGCGCGTCGACGCCGGCCGGGCCGCGGTACATGGGCGCGAGCACCTGCACGTCGTCGACCTCGACGTCGAAGTACGACGGGACGCGCTCGGCGACCGCCTGCACGACCCGGGGAACGATCGCCTGGCGGCGCGGTTCCTCCGCGAGGAAGACGTCGCCGTCCACGCCGCGCAGTACGCCGACCTCACCTGCGAGCACCTCGCGCGCCAGCCCGACGATGCGGCTGCCCGCGGCCTGCCGGTGGATCTCGGTGAGCTCGGTCGACGGCACGACGCTGCTGCGCAGCACGTCGCGCAACACGTCGCCGGGTCCCACCGACGGCAGCTGGTCCGGATCGCCGACCAGCAGCAGGTGCGACCCCTCGTCGACGGCGCGGACCAGTCGACCGGCGAGCCAGGTGTCGCACATCGACACCTCGTCGACCACGAGCAGGTCCTGGGGCAGCCGCTCGTGCTCGCCGTAGCGGAACGCGAAGCCGCCCCCGTTGACGGGGCGCGCCTCCAGGAGGCGGTGCACGGTCGTGGCGGAGCGCCCGACCAGCTCCTCCAGACGCTTGGCCGCCCGCCCGGTCGGGGCGCACAGCGCCACCTCGAGGTCCGCGGCCTCCGCCGCGCGCACCACCTCCTGCACCGTCCGGGTCTTGCCGGTCCCGGGCCCGCCGGTCAGCACCGACACGGGGCTCGCGAACACGGCCCGCACGGCCGCCGCCTGTCCGGCGGTGAGCTCGTCGGAGGGCTCGACCGCGTCCAGGTGCCCGCGCAGCCGCGAGCGGGCGGTCGTGAGCAGCCGCGTGAGCCCTTCGGCCAGGTCGCGTTCGGCCTCGAAGCCCGCCGGCGTGGACACCACCGGTGTGCCCGCGACCTCCTCGACCTCGAGGGTGCCGTCGGCCACGGCGGCGTCGATGCCCGAGCCGGCCAGGATGGCGTCGACACGCAGCAACTGCATCGCCGCCCGGACGCAGTCCTCACGGGGCAGGTGCTGGTGCCCGTCGCTGCGGCGTGCGGCGGCGACCGCGGCCCTGGCACCCGCCGCCAGGCGCCGCGGGTCGCTGGGCGCGATGCCACGTGCGCGGCCGAGCGCGTCGGCATGAGCGAAGCGGACCCGCTCGGCGTCCAGCAGCCGGTAGGGATCCTCGCGGGCGAGCCGGGCGCTGTCGGACCCGAAGCGCGCGTGGGCGGAGCGCACCGCGTCCATCGGCCAGCCGGCGGGCTCGACGAGCCGCACCAGCTCACCGAGGACCTGGCCGGTCATCCAGGCGTCGTGCAACGCCGCGGCGTCGTCGGGGTCGAGGCCGGCCTCGCCGACGAGGCGGGCGACCTCGTGCTCGATGACCCGGCCCGCGCCCGCACCGAAGGTGGTCAGCACCCGCATCCGGGCCTTCTCCGGCACGTGCTCGAACCGGTCGGAGGCGAGGAAGCTGCGCAGCCCGGCCACCGAGGACGGCGCGACCTGCTCGTAGTAGACGCTCTCGAACGTGCGTCCGTACCGGGGATGGTCGCGCCACCGGCCGACGAGGGTCAGGGTCTGCCCCTCGACGACGTCCGACAGCGGCCCGGTGCAGCGTGCCCCGCCCTCGCCCTCCAGGGCGAACTCGACCACGCCGAACCCCGTGTCGGCATCGGCGTAGACGACGCCGAGCACCTCGCCGGTGATGCGTTCGTCGGCCAGCAGGTTCCCGCTAGCGGCCATCGGGTCGCTCCGGCTCGGTGCTGGCAGCGGCGTCCGACTCGGTCGTGGCCGGGCGGGCCACGGACCACCGCAGGCGCCCCCGGGCACTCAACTGGTCCAACAAGGTCGCCGGCACCTCGATGCGTGCCGGTGGCGTCGCCCCGGCGTCGGCGTGGCCGGCCAGGATCGCCTCGGACAGGGCGACCACGGCGTCCACGCCCAGCCCGACGACGTCGCGTCCGTAGGCCCAGGCCCGCGCCACCTCGCCGGCCGTCCCGCGGCTCTCCACCACGCATGCCCAGCGGGGTGCGGCCGCCCCCTCGACGGGCTCGTCCCCGCGCTCCCACCGGCGCTGGACGACCGCGCGCAGCCATGGGGCCCGCACGGCGTTGGCGGTGCCCTGCAACAGTTCGGCCCGCCACGCGCTGACGGCGAGATAGGTCCGAGCCACGCGCAGGCCGGGCGCGTAGCGCTGGACGGCGAGCGGGTCCGGCCCCGGCACGGCGGCGGCGTGCGCCGGTCCGATGGGCCGGGGGAACCACGCCAACCGCCTGGCCTCGCCGGCAAGCTCCTCGGTGTGTCGACCGTCGAGCAGCACCGGCATCGGCCGCGCCAGCACACCCGCGGCCCGGCCACGCAACCCCGGCGCGACGGCCTTCCGCCATCCGCCGCGGTCGGGGAACGCCCACGTGACGTGCACCTCGACCGGGCCGCGGACGGCCGCGAGCGCCGTCGCCGCGAGGAGGTCGCCCACGGCGCTGCCAGCGGCCGGCACCACGACCACCCCGGCCTGCCGCGCCAGCCCGTCGAGTCCGTCGTAGGCCACCTCCGCGACCACCGCGTCGGTGCCGGCGTCGACCGCGTGCAGGCCGCGGCGGGCGGCTTCGCCCAGGAGCTCGGCCCGCCGGTCGGGATCGCGCACGGCCACGACGGCGAGGTCGGCGTCGGCCGCCGCCGCGAGGTCCGCGGCTCCGGTCACGAGGTGGCCACGCTCCCCCAACGCACGCACCAGCCGGCGGCCGGTGAGCCCACCGGCGCCCAGCACGGTGATCGTGCCCACCCTGACACTCCTGCCCGCTCCGACACGGCGCGCCGCCCGGCGCACCACCCGTCGCACGACGGTCGGGCGAGGAGGCTACGGCGGGACGGCGGCGCGCGCCGCACCGGGGTGCCACGTGTCGTGGATGCGTGACTCGGACGACCCCGGGTGCGAGGATGCACGTCCGCGCTTGCCACCCTCCAAGAGGCCGACGGTGCTGCCACCGACCCCTGTTCCCGTGCCGACCGACGGGTCGGTGCTGGTGCGTGTGACGGCCCACGACCATTCCTGGGCCCGTCGCCTGCCGCCGGTTCCGGACGGGCGCGTCCTGACCGTCACGGTGGGGCACCCCGACCTGCTGCCCGTCGCCGTGGACGACCTCGTCAGCGGCGGCTACCGCATCGCCGGCGTGGCCGCGGCCCACCGACCGGTCGGGCGCAACGTGGACGTGCTCGTCCCGGGTGAGCTGCGGCGGGCGCACCTGGGCTGGTGGGAGCAGCTGCTGGTTGGCGCCGAACGCGTCTTCGACCTGCGGCTCGGACCGGTCGCCCGGGTGCTGGCGGCCGAGCTGGACCTCCACCTGCGGGCCATGGCCGCCGGCTGATCCGGACGGTGGCCGCGTGGCAGCGCGTGGCCACGTGCACGCCTCGTACCGTGCGGGCAGACGTTCACCGGCAGGAGGGCGACACATGGCACGCGGGTCGAGACGCCAACTCGACGACTGGCGCAACCGCGCCGCTCGCGCGCTGGCGACCGACGCGTCGCCCGTCGCGGTGACCTGGCCGCGGCGGCTGGCCTGGGTCGGCGTCGGCGTGGGCGTGGGTGCGGCCGCGTCGAAGACGCGGCTGCTGCGGCGCCTGCCGCTGCGCACGATCGGCCGGGTCGCGACCACGCCGGTGACCACGACGGTGCGCGAGGTCGGCCGGGCCGCCGCCTCCCCGCGGCAGGAGTCCGACGAACTGGTCGACCGGGCCGGCGCCGCCGTCGACGCGGTGACCGGGCTCGTCGACGCCTTCCGCGACCGCCGTCGCGACCAGCACTGATCTCGGCCGCGCCACCGGCCGGAGACGGCGGCGTCCCGGCGCCCTGAACCGACGCCGCTTCGGGGCCGGCACTGGCAGGCCCGACCCTGCTGCGCGCGCGATCGAGCAGAGTGCTTGCACTTGTTAGCGATGATGCGTACGCTTGCAAGCAAGCAGGCAACCGCCGCGAACGCTCGAACGAGGAAGTCCCGCCATGGCCACGACCGCCAAGAAGACGGCGAAGAAGACCGCCCGCAAGAAGACCGCTGCCAAGCGTACGACCGCCGCGGCCACGCAGCCCGTGCAGCCCGCCGAGCGCGAGCCCAAGGCGCTGCTCGAGGACGCCGGCTACGCCGCTGCCGGCCTGGCCCACGACGTCGTCGAACTCGCACGCGCCCTGCCGACGCGCCTGGAGGCCGTCCGCGCCGAGGACCTGCGCGGGCGCGTCGCCAAGGACGTCGAGGCACGTCTCGCGCAACTCACCACGCTGATCGACAAGAAGGCCGCCGAGGGCCGCAAGGTCACCGCCGACGTCCGCAGGGACGCCCGCGTCGCCCGCCTCCTCGAGCAGACCGGCACCACCCGCTCGCAGGTCAAGGCCGCCGTCACCTCCGTGCGCAAGACCGCGGACGTGACCGTCGCCGCCGGACGCAACGCCGGACGCCGTCAGGCCGAGCTCGCCGCCAGCCAGCTCAAGGCCGCCGCGACCTCGCTGCGCCGCTCGGGCGAGACGGTCGTCGACGCCGCCGCCGAGACCACCCAAGACTGACACCACGCCCACCTGGCATCCGACCTCGCGGCGAGTGGCATCTCCCCCCGCACGCCGTCGCCGCGGGACAACGCGCCGGCCCTCCCCTGCTCCCGGGGAGGGCCGGCGGCGTTCGTGCACACGGGAACCCCCGCCGCGGCGGTAGTAGCCTCGCCCCTCCCCGTTCCCCGACGTGCCCGGAGCCCGGCGTGAGCCTCCACGACTCGATCGAGACCGACCTGCGCACGGCCATGAAGGCGCGCGACAAGGAACGCACCTCCGCCCTGCGCATGGCGGTCGCGGCGCTGAAGAACCGTGCCGTCGCCGATGGGCACGGCCCGCAGGGCCGGCTCGACGACGAGGTCGTGCAGCAGGTGCTGGCCTCGGAGGTCAAGCGCCGCCGCGAGGCCGCGACCGCCTTCCGCGACGCCGGTCGCACGGAGTCGGCGAGCAAGGAGGAGGCCGAGGCCGCCGTCTACGAGGCGTACCTGCCCCAGCAGCTCGGCGACGACGAACTCGCGGCCGTCGTGGACCAGACCATCGCCGAGCTGGGCGCGCAGGGTCCGCAGCAGATGGGACAGGTCATGAAGGCCGTCATGCCGAAGGTGCAGGGCCGCGCCGACGGCGCCCGCGTCTCCGCACTGGTCAAGCAGCGGCTGGCATAGGGCGAGCGTTTAGGCTGCGCGACATGGACATCCTGCGCAGCACCCTGGACCCCCATTCGGACCGCTTCCGGGCCAACCGTGAGCATCACCTGGCGCTGGTCGAGGACCTGCGCCGACGGCTGGACGCGGCCGCGGCCGGCGGCCCCCCGCACGCCCGCGAACGGCACGTCGCCCGCGGCAAGCTGCTGCCGCGCGACCGGGTCGAGGCGCTGCTCGACCCCGCGACCCCGTTCCTCGAGCTCTCGCCGCTGGCCGCCCACGGCATGTACGACGACGAGGCGCCGGGGGCGGGGGTCATCACGGGCATCGGCACGATCGCCGGCACGGAGTGCGTGATCGTCGCCAACGACGCGACCGTCAAGGGCGGCACCTACTACCCCATCACGGTGAAGAAGCACCTGCGGGCGCAGGAGGTCGCGCAGCACAACCGGTTGCCGTGCGTCTACCTCGTCGACTCCGGCGGCGCGTTCCTGCCGCGCCAGGACGAGGTGTTCCCCGACCGCGAGCACTTCGGCCGGATCTTCTACAACCAGGCCACGTTGTCGGGCGCCGGCCTGCCGCAGATCGCGGTGGTGATGGGTTCGTGCACGGCCGGCGGGGCCTACGTGCCGGCGATGAGCGACGAGACCATCATCGTCAAGGACCAGGGCACGATCTTCCTCGGCGGCCCGCCGCTGGTGAAGGCGGCGACCGGCGAGGTGGTCAGCGCCGAGGAGCTCGGCGGTGGTGACCTGCATGCCAGGACCTCGGGCGTGGTCGACCACCTCGCCGTCGACGACCGTCACGCGCTGCAGCTGGCCCGCGACGCCGTCGCGCACCTCAACCGGGTGAAGCAGGTCCCGGTCACCGTGGCGGCGCCCGAACCACCGAAGTACGACCCGTCGGAGCTGTACGGGCTGCTGCCGACCGACCTGCGCCAGCCCTACGACGTGCGCGAGGTCATCGCCCGCGTCGTCGACGGCTCCCGGTTCCACGAGTTCAAGCCCCTGTACGGCGACACGCTGGTGACCGGCTTCGCGCGCATCCACGGCTACCCGGTCGGGATCGTCGCCAACAACGGCATCCTCTTCCGCGAGTCGGCCCTCAAGGGCGCGCACTTCGTCGAGCTGTGCAACCAGCGCGGGGTACCGCTGGTGTTCCTGCAGAACATCACCGGTTTCATGGTCGGCCGCGAGTACGAGGCCGGCGGCATCGCGAAGGACGGCGCGAAGATGGTCACCGCCGTGGCCTGCTCGACCGTCCCGAAGCTCACCGTCGTCATCGGCGGGTCGTTCGGCGCCGGCAACTACGCGATGTGCGGGCGGGCCTACTCGCCCCGGTTCCTGTGGATGTGGCCGAACGCGCGGATCTCGGTGATGGGCGGCGACCAGGCCGCCAACGTGCTGGCCACGGTGCGCCGCGACGGTCTGGAGGCGCGCGGCGAGGCGTGGTCCGGGGCCGACGAGGACGCCTTCAAGGCCCCGATCCGTGACCAGTACGAGACGCAGGGCCACCCGTACTACGCCACGGCCCGGCTCTGGGACGACGGCGTCATCGACCCGGCGCAGACCCGCGACGTGCTGGGGCTCGGGCTCTCGGCGGCGCTCAACGCGCCGATCGAGCGGCCCAGCTACGGCGTGTTCCGGATGTGACACCAGGTGCCCGCCGGCGAACGGTCGGCGGGCACGGGTGCGCGTGGACGCGCGTCAGCGGTGGATCGGGATGACCTGCACGCTGCGGGCCGACCCGTCGGCGGCGTCCTCCCAGTACACCTCGAGGGAGCCGCGCTGGAAGCCCTCCGGCAGCGCGACGGTCTCCCGGAACTCGCCGACGCAGCCGCTGCCGCAGGTCGCGGTCACGAAGCCGGGTTCGCCGACCTCGGGGCCGTTCTCCGCCCGGAACCGGTACAGCACGGTCGCCTCGTACACGTTGGCACAGCCGACGAGGTCGACGGCGTCACCGACGTCCTGGGCCGGCACCGGCGAGACGACCTCGACGAACGCCTCGCCGGTGCGATCCTGGTGGCCGGCGCACGGGTCGGCGAGGGCGGCCGGGTCCGGCGTCCACACCGGGTCGCCCGCCGCGTCGCGCTCGCCCTCTTCCTCGACGACCACCGGGGGCGAGACCTCCTCGCGCCGCGGTTCGCGCTCGACCTCGTCGTCGGTGCCGCCTGACGGGCTTCGTTCCGGGCTCGGCGTGTCGTCGTCGGCGGTGTCGCGCGAAGGCGCATTGGGGCCCGCGGCCGTGTCCGGGTCGTCGGTGGGCGCCGGGGCAGGATCGGTCGTCGGCGCAGGTTCGGGGGACAGCGGCTGGACATCGACCCCGGTGACGCCGGTGAGCAGGTTCGTCACGCCGAGGCCGCCGACCACCAGCACCAGGGCCGCGGTGCCGCCCGCGACGGCGTGACGGGCGCGGCGACGACGCCGGCCGCGCCGCCACAGGCCGTCGACGTCGATCGGTGCGTTCGGCTCCCCCGCCGTGTCGCCCAACAGGCGGTCCAGGTCAACGGACATCGGTGTGCTCCTCCTGTGGGTCGGCCATCTCCAGGTGACGGCGCATCGCGTCCCGGGCGCGGTGCAGTTGCTGCCGGATCGCCTCCGCGGAGGCCCCTTCGTGGTCGCCGATCTCCGCGGCGCTCCACCCCAGCACGTGGCGGAGCACCAGCACGCGGCGCTGCCGTGCCGACAGGGCGGCCAGCGCCTCGCGCACCAGCAGCGACGTGGCGGTGTCCGGCTCGTGGTGGACGTCGTCGCGCGCGACCCGCGACCTCGCGCGGCGCTCGAGGCGCCGCCGCCGAAGCTGTGAGCTGGCGAGGTTGATGGCGACCCGGTGGGCCCAGCCGCCGGGCGAGGCCAGCGTGCTCACCCGTTCCCAGTGGCTACAGGCGCGCACCAGCGCCTCCTGCGCGATCTCCTCGGCGACGGCGCGGTCGTCGAGCAGCAGCTCCACCGCCCGTACCAGCCGGGGACGCTCCCGGTGCACGAAGGCGACCAGCTCCGCCGGAGCACTCACCCGCCACCTCCTTCGACGTCGTTCGTGCCCATCACACGCACGGGCCCGCGGCAGCGTGACAGACCGGACCGTGCCCGTGCGCCAGCTGCGCGCCCGAAGGCGGCGCCGTGGCCAGCGTCCACGTCGTGACGGCATGCCGCGTTGGGTCCGTCACCGGCGTCGCGAGTAGCGTCCCGGCCGGCGCCGACCAGGGAGACCGCCGTGACCGATGCCCTGCTCATCGACCGTGACGACCGTGGCGTCGTCACGCTCACGCTGAACCGCCCGGAGGTGCGCAACGCGTTCGATCCCGGGCTCATGAGCGCCATCCGTCGCGCGGTGGAAGAACTGGCCACCGATCCCGACGTCCGCGTCCTCGTCATCACCGGGGCAGGCGAGGTGTTCTCCGCCGGTGCCGACCTGACCTGGATGTCATCGGTGATGGACTACTCGTTCGAGGAATCGGTCGCCGACTCGCGTCACTTCGAGGCCATGCTCCGTGCGGTCGACGAGTTCCCGGCGCCGGTGGTCGCCCGCGTCAACGGGCACGCCATCGGCGGCGCCGCTGGACTGCTCGGTTGCGTGGACGTCGCCATCGCCGTCCGTGGCGCCAAGCTGGCCTTCACCGAGGTCCGCGTCGGGATCGCGCCCGCGATGATCTCCGCCTACGTGCAGCCTCGGATCGGCGTTCGGCACGCCCGGCGCTACTTCCTGACCGGGGAGCGGTTCGACGCCGACCGGGCCCTGCACATCGGGTTGGTCAGCGACGTGTGTGCGCGCGAGGACCTCGACGCGACCGTCGGCGACGTCGTCGCCCAACTGCTGGCCGCCGCGCCGGGTGCGCAGCGGGAGACCAAAGCGCTGATCCGCGAAATCGATCGTCTCGACCGCGAGGCATCGCAGGACCTGCGGCTGGAGCTCATCGCACGGCTGCGGGCCGGCGAGGAGGGGCAGGAGGGCATGCGCGCGTTCTTCGACAAGCGGCCCGCCCGGTGGGTGCCCACCGGGACCTGAACGCCGGCGGCGACCCGGGGGCGTTCGCCGCGTGCGCGTCCGGGCGTCGGACGCTCAGGCCCAGGCGACGCCGTCGAGGTCGCGCGGACGCGAGGCCCGCCGGACCCAGGCGCCGAAGGCCTCCTCCAGCGCACGCAGGACGCCCCACGTGCCGACGATGGCGACAGCGATCAGTCGCAGCAGATGCAGCATCCAGGGTCTCCGGTCCGAGGTCACCGAGCGTATCGACTGGGCACGCCGGTGTTCTCGGAAACGGGTGGATCAGCCGAGAACGAGCGGGACCGCGGTGAGGTACTCGCGCGAACCGTCGGCGGCGCTCTCCGAGAACACGTGGAGCTCGGCGAACGGCTCGCCCTCGGCCGCCGTCAGGTCGAGCTCCTCACGGAACGCACCGACGCATCCGCTGCCGCACTCGGCGGTCGTGAAGCCCTCGTCGAGCAGGCGGCCGTCCCCGTCGTAGAGCTCCCACTGGACGTTGGCCTCGAACACGTTCGAGCAGCCGACCAGTTCGACGGCACCGAGGTCCTCGACCTGCTGCTCGGCAACCGGGGAGACGACCTCGATGAACGCGTCGCCCTCACGGCCCTGGTGGTCTGCGCAGGGATCCTCGAGCGCGGCGGGATCGGGGGTCGCACCGTTGGCGTCGTCACCGGCCTGGGCGTCGTCGTCGGCCGTGTCGTCCGTGCCGTTGTCGGCCTCCTGGGCCGGCTCCTCGACGTCGTCGGCGGTGTCACCCTCGGTCTGCGGCTCGGGCTCGTCGGCCTCGTCCGCCTCGGTCTCCGGCTCGGCGGGCTGCTCGTCGGCGGGCTCGGTCGGGTCGACAAGGCTCGGCTCGGAGCCCCCCTGGCCGCCACAGGCAGCCAGGAGCAGGGCCAGGGTCACGACCGCGGAACGCAGGACCGGACGACGCACACGAACCTCCTCGAGGGGCTACGACCAGGGGTCGGCCGCATGGTGCCAGACCCCAGCGACGGGCCGCACCGGCCGACTGCCCGTGCGCGTGCAGCACGCGACCCGTGGCCGGGGGGAACCCGCCTCGCGCTGGTAGCGTCCGCGCCCTGACGGGCCGGGTGACGTACGGGAGAAGCGGATGCTGCGACGCGTCCTGGTGGCCAACCGAGGCGAGATCGCCCGCCGGGTGATCCGCTCCTGTCGCGCGCTCGGGGTGGAGACCGTCGCCGTCCACAGCGACGCCGACGCCGGCGAGCCACACGTCCGGGAGGCCGACCGAGCGGTGCGGCTCGGCCCCGCGCCGGCGGCCGAGTCCTATCTCGCCATCGAGCGGGTCGTCGACGCCGCCCGGCGCAGCGGCGCGGACGCCGTCCACCCCGGCTACGGCTTCCTGTCGGAGAACCCGACGTTCGCCCAGGCGGTGCAGGACGCCGGCCTCGTCTTCGTCGGCCCCTCCCCCGACGTCCTGCGGCTGATGGGCGACAAGGCCGCCGCCAAACAACACCTCGAGGCCGCCGGGGTCCCGGTCGTGCCCGGCGTCCACGACGCCTCGCTGGCCGACGACGCGCTGCTCAAGGCCGCCGACCAGGTCGGCTTCCCGCTGCTGGTCAAGGCCGTCGCTGGCGGCGGCGGCAAGGGCATGCGCACGGTCCACGACCCGGACGCGCTCCCAGAGGCGCTGGCGGCCGCCCGACGCGAAGCGCGTGCGGCCTTCGGCGACGACCGGGTCATCCTCGAGCGGCTGGTGTCCCGGCCGCGGCACATCGAGATCCAGGTCTTCGGTGACCAGCACGGCAACGTGGTGCACCTGCTCGAACGCGAGTGCTCCGTTCAGCGCCGCCACCAGAAGGTCATCGAGGAGGCTCCTTCGCCGGCCCTCGACGAGCGGCTGCGCGAGCGCATGGGGACGGCCGCGGTCGCGGCGGCGCGCTCGGTCGCCTACGAGGGCGCCGGGACGGTGGAGTTCCTCGTCGCCGGTGACACGCTCGACCGCGACGAACCGGAGTTCTTCTTCCTGGAGATGAACACCCGCCTGCAGGTCGAGCACCCCGTCACCGAGCTGGTCACCGGCCTCGACCTGGTCGCCCTGCAGCTGCAGGTCGCAGCCGGCGAACCGCTGGGCTTCGGGCAGGACGACGTGCGTGCCGACGGGCACGCCATCGAGGCCCGCCTGTACGCCGAGGACCCCGTGCGACAACTGCCGCAGACCGGTCCCGTCCTGCGGCTGGTCGTGCCCGACGGCGAAGGCCACCGCGCCGACCTCGGCATCGAGGAAGGCAGCACGGTCGGGCGCCACTACGACCCGATGCTCGGCAAGCTGATCGTCCACGCCACCGACCGTGCCACCGCCTGCCGCCGGCTGGCCGACCTGCTGGCGACGACACAGATCCATGGCGTCACGACCAACCTCGACCTGCTGCACGCCATCGTCGACCACGACGCGTTCGTCGCCGGCGACCTGACGACGGCGTTCCTCGACGAGCACCTCGGCGGCTGGAGCCCGGCGCCCACGCCGCCGGGCGCGCACGCGGCCGCGGTCGCGGCGCTGGCGGCCACGTCGCGCACCGCGCCGGCCGGGGATCCCCACCGGCCCTGGGACACCCTGGGTCCCGTCCGCCTCGGCGGCGCGGGTGGGTGGCCCGTGACCCTGGCCGACGACCTCGCGAACGAGACGGTGACGCTGCGGGTGGCACGGTCCGCCGAGGGTCTGCGCATCGACACCGGCGACGGCACCGTCCTGCCTCCCACCGACGGTGCGGACGCCGCGGCCACGGTGCGGACCGTCGAGGGGCGCACCGAGGTGTGGGTGAGCACCGCCGGAACCACCCGCCGCCTGACGCTGGTGCCGGCGACCCGGCACGCCGACCCGGCCGAGCTCGCCGGCGGGGCCGCGTTCGCCTCACCGATGCCCGGCTCGGTCATCGCGGTGCCGGTCGAGGTCGGTGCGACGGTGGCCGCCGGCACGACCCTGGTCGTGGTGGAAGCCATGAAGATGGAGCACCCGGTGACCGCGCCGTCGGACGGCACGGTGGTGGCGGTGCACGTCGGCGTCGGCGACGCCGTGGAGGCGGGCGCGCCGCTGCTGGCGTTCGAACCGGCGGCCGGAGCCGACGCCTGATCACGAGGAGAGCCGGGATGCGACTGCCCGAGCGCGTCACCATCGTCGAGGTCGGCCCCCGCGACGGGCTGCAGAACGAGCCCGGCACGGTGCCGACCGACGTGAAGATCGCGTTCGTCGACCGGCTGGCGGCCACCGGGCTGCCGGTCGTCGAGGCGACCTCGTTCGTGCACCCGAAGTGGGTCCCGCAGCTGGCCGACGCCGCCGAGGTGCTGGGCGGCATCACCCCCGTCGACGGTGTGCGCTACCCCGTGCTGGTGCCGAACGAGACCGGGCTGGAGCGGGCACTGGCCCGCGGAGCCGGCGAGGTGGCGGTCTTCGGCGCGGCGTCGGAGGCGTTCAGCGCCAAGAACCTCAACCGCACCATCGACGAGTCGCTGGACATGTTCCGGCCCGTCGTCGCCCGGGCCCGGGCGGCCGGCGTACGCGTGCGCGGCTACGTCTCCACCGTCTGCGGGTGCCCGTACCAGGGCGAGGTCCCGGTCGCGGACGTCGTCCGCATGACGGTCGCGATGCTGGAGCTCGGCTGCGAGGAGATCTCGCTCGGCGACACCATCGGCGTCGGCACGCCCGGTCAGGTCCAGGACCTGCTGGAGGCGGTGACCGCCCACGCCCCCGTGGAGCGGCTGGCCGTGCACATGCACGACACCTACGGGCAGGGGCTGGTCAACACGCTGGCGGCCTTCGAGACCGGCGTCACGATCGCCGACAGCTCGGCCGGCGGCCTCGGCGGCTGCCCCTACGCACCGGGCGCCAAGGGCAACCTCGCGACCGAGGACCTCGTCTACGCGCTGCACGGCTCGGGGGTCCGGACCGGCGTGGACCTGGACGCGCTCGTGGACACGACCGCCTGGATGGCGCAGCAGCTGGGCCGCCCACCGGTGTCCCGCGTGGCCGAGGCGATCCTGGCCAAGCGTCAGCGCTGACGAGCGGGCGTACCGGGATGCGCGTCGCGCGCCGTGTCCGCGGCGGCCAGCGCGGCCGCACCGAGCCGGTCGAGGCCGGCGTCGAGGTCGCCGAGTCGTAGCGTCACCAGCGCGCCGTCGGCGGCCCGCGCCCACGCCGACGCGACCGCCAGCGGATGCCCTGGATCGTCCGGCCACCCGACCACCCCCAGCGGCACCGGCAGGGCCGCGACCTCGTCCAACGTCGGCGCCTCGCCCCCGTCGAGGGCGAGCAACGCGGCGGCCAGGCTGGCCGGGTCGTGACGCGGATAGTCGATCAGCAGCGTGGTCCGCAACCAGCCCGGCATCGCGGTGTCGGCCCGCAGCCGGGCGACGAGCCCGGCGACGCCGACCGTCCGGATCTCGTCCGCGATGGCGGCGTGCGGGCCCTCGCCGACGCGCGCCCGGCCGCTCCACGCGGGCAGGCAGGCGACGACGGCGTCCGCGGCGAGATCCGTGCTCGCCGCGGCGCGCACGACGGCGTGGGCTCCCAGCGACACGCCGACGAGCAGGCTCGGTGCGACTCCCAGCGCCGCGACGACGGCGGTGAGGTCCGCGACGTGGCGGTCCAGCGTGTGTGCCTCGGGGCGGGCCACGGACGAGGACTGGCCGTGGCCGCGCTGGTCGTAGGTGACCAGTCTCCGGCCGCTGGCGAGCACCGGCGACGCGAAGGCCGCCGCCGTGAAGCGGGCCGACGAGCCGACGCCATGGGCGACCACGACCGGCGGCGCGGCGGGGCCACCCACCTCGACGACGGCCAGCCGGCAGCCGTCGGGGGCGACCACCTCGGTCCGCCGGCCCGCCGGTGGGGTCACTGCACCGTGCCCAGTAGCTCGGCGAGGTTGCGGGTGTTCAGCTCGGACAGGACCCGCCCGACCATGCGCCCGTCGGTGTCGAAGGCGACGGTGGTCGGCAACCCGCGCGCACCGACCTGGTAGGCGACCTGGTCGAACTCCTCGTCGTGCAGGGCGGGGAACTCGATGCCGAAGCGGTCGACCGCGGCCTCGGCGTCGTCGTAGGCGTCCATGCTGGCGACCCCGAGGAAGGCGATGTCGGGGTTGGCGGCCGCGGTCTCGTTGAGCAGCGGGATCTCCCGCTCGCACGGCGCGCACCAGCTGGCCCAGAGGTTCACGACGACCGGGCGGCCCTCGGCGTTCTCGCGGGCCACCCAGCCCGCCACCTGCTCCCACGTCGCGGACACGAGCGGTCCGTCGCGCGGCGGCAGCTCGCCGGTCACCTCCACGTCGCCGACGTCCAGACCGACGTCACCGGGCAGCGTGGCGCCGCCCTGCGGGGGCGGTTCGCCGAACTCCAGCGGCTCGCCGGCGTCGTCGAACGTCAGGATCGAGAAGACGGCGACGGCCACGATCACGACGACGGCCGCGACGGGCAGCAGCACCCGGGTGCGCACGTGCAGGTACCTCGCGGTCGGACGGGACGGGCGGCGCTCACCGTATCGCGACGGCGTCGCCTGTCCCCGTGCCGGCGGCGGCGCCTCGCGACGGGGTCAGGCGCGCGCGGGCACGTCCGCGAGCACCTCGCGGGAGGCCGCGACGAACGCGTCGACCTCGTCGGGGGTCCCGACGCTGACGCGGATCTGCTCCTCCATCCCGTACGGCGCGAGCGGCCGGACACCGACGCCGTGGCGCGCGTAGGCCTCGGTCACCGGCCCGGAGGCGGTACCGAGCTCGATGGTGAGGAAGTTGCCCAACCCGTCCGTGAACGGAACGCCGAGTTCGCGCAGTGCCTCCGCCATGCGGGTACGCCCCTCGAGCGTGCCCTCGACCGTGCGACGCAGGTGGTCGTCGTCGCCGAGGCTGGCGATCGCCGCCGCCTGCGACGGCGAGGCGACGTTGAAGCGCGGCCGCCAGGCGTCGATCGAGGCCACCAGCTCGGCGGGCCCGGTGAGCTGTCCGATGCGCAGCCCGGCGAGCGCGTGGGCCTTGGAGAAGGTGCGCAGCACGAGCAGGCGCGGGTGGTCGAGGCCGAGCTCGGCGGCGGTGGCGTAGCCCTGCTGCCCCTGGGCGAAGTGGTGGTACGCCTCGTCGAGCAGGATGGTGACGTGCTCGGGGACCCCGGCGACCAGCGCCTGCAACTGCTCGCCGGTCAGGTGGGCGCCCGTCGGGTTGCCAGGGTTGTCGATGGCGACGACGCGGGTGTCGTCGCCGATGGCCGCGAGCAGCCGCTCGACGTCGCGGCCGTAGCCGTCGCGGTCGTGCGTGGCGGGCCCGTCGGTCTCCACCTCGACGTAGCGGGCGCCGGCGTTGCGGGCGCCGAGCCGGTAGACCACGAACCCGCGCGCGAAGCTGACGACGCTGCCGCCCTCGCGGGCCTCGTGCTGGATGGCGTCCATCAGCAACGCGGCGGAGCCGGTTCCGACGGCGACCTGCTCCACCGGCAGGCCCTCGTGGGCGGCGATCGCCTCGCGCAGCGCGACGGACTGGTCGTCGGGATACAGGTGCCCCTCCGCCACGGCCGCGTTGGCGGCCTCGACCGCCGCGGGCGACGGACCGAAGGGCGACTCGTTGGACGACAGCCGGACCTTCATGCCCGGCGGTGGGCCCACCGCCGCCGCGGACGCAACGCCACCGGACTCCGTGCTCATCCCAGCCTCCCGGACCTCTTCGCGTGGGCGGGAGGCTAGTCGAGCGGGCTACAGGTACAGACCCGTGGCCCCGTCACGACGCGTGGAGCCGACCGCGTGGATGTCGCGCTCGCGCACGATCAGGTACGCGTCGCCCTGGACGTCCACCTCGATGGCGTCCTCCGGGAGGTAGAGCACCTCGTCGCCGGTGGACACGGAGCGCACGTGCGGGCCGACGCCGATGGCCTCGCCCCAGATGCCCTTGCGGTCCACCGACTTGGCGGTCGCCGGGATGAGGATGCCGCCCTTGGTGCGGCGCTCGCTGTCCTCGGGTGGCGAGACCAGCACGCGGTCGCCGAGGACGGCGACGCTGCGACGGATCTCCGTGACGGGTTCGGATGCGCTCATGGTCGGCAGACTACCGTCGCCGCCGGCGCGGTCCCGCGGCGGGCGCGGTGTCCGGCGGGCGCGGTGTCCGGCGGGCGCGGTGCCCGGCGGGCAGTGCCGGCTGGCGCGGTGCTCGGCGGATGTCCCCGCGACGACGCGACAGGAGCCGAGGCGTGGAGGAACGGTTCGTCGAGGTTGCCGACGGGGTGCTCGTACGGCGCCATGCGCGGCTCGACCTCAACGTCGGCCTCGTCGTCGGTGCCGAGCGGTGCCTGGTCGTGGACACGCGCGAGACACCCGCGCAGGCTCACGACCTGCGCGCGGAGGTCCGCCGGGTGACCTCGCTGCCATGGGTCGTCGCCAATACGCATGGTCACCACGACCACTGCTTCGGCAACGCGACCTTCCTCCCGGGGCAGATCTGGGGTCACGAGCGGTGCGCCTCGATGCTGCGCGACTACGGCGACCTGCAACGGCAGTTGGTGCGTCGGGCGGCCGCCGAGGCGGGTGAGGAGGCGCTCGCCGACGGTCTGGGCGACGTGCAGATCGTGCCGCCGGACCACACCTTCGCGTACCGGGCGAGGATCGACCTCGGCGGCCGCGAGGTGGTGCTGCGCCACGTCGGGCTCGGACACACGGACAACGACGTGGTGGTCGAGGTGCCCGGCGCGGCCGTCTTCGCCGGCGACCTCGTCGAGGAGGGCGCGCCGCCGGCGTTCGAGGACGCGTTCCCGCTGGACTGGCCGACCACGGCCGGGCGCGTGGCGGAGGCGGCCACCGATCTACCGGTCGTGCCCGGTCATGGCGGGATCGTCGACGCCCGATTCGTGCGCGAGCAGGCAGCGTTGCTGGAGGCCGTCGCCCGGGTGGCTCGCGAGGCGTTCGCGGTCGGCCGCTCCCCCGCCGACGTCGCGACCGAACTGCCCGACCTGCCGAGCGAAGTCGTCGCCACGGCCGTCGCGCGCGCCCACCGACAGCTGCGCGGCGAGCCGCCCTACCCGCCGCCGGCCGTGATCCGGGCCGAACTCGGACTCGCGTGCGACGCCGGGTCGACGCCGACAGATCAGGAAGGGTAGCCTCACCTGCACCTGACCCCGCGCTCCCGTGAGGCGCCGTGTCCACACCTCCCCGCCCGACGACCGACGCCGACGCGGCGCTGGTCGTCGCCGGACTGCACAAGCGGTTCGGGAGCACGGTGGCGGTCGACCACATGGACCTGGTGGTCCCGCGGGGCAGCCTGACGGCGCTGCTCGGTCCCTCGGGCTGTGGGAAGACCACCGCGCTGCGCACCGTCGCCGGCCTGCTCTCGCCCGACGGCGGGTCGATCACGATCGACGGGCGCACGGTTGCCGGGCCTGGCGTGCATGTGCCGCCGGAACGTCGCCGGGTGGGGATGGTGTTCCAGGACTACGCGCTGTTCCCGCACCTGACGGTGGCGAAGAACGTCGCCTACGGGCTCACCGGCCTGTCCCGGGCGCAGCGGCGTCGCCGGGTCGCCGAGGTCCTCGACCTCGTCGGGCTCGGCGCCTATGGCAGCCGCCTGCCGGTCGCGCTCTCCGGCGGCCAGCAGCAGCGCGTTGCGCTGGCGCGGGCCCTCGCACCCGAACCGCAGCTCATCCTCCTCGACGAGCCCTTCTCCAACCTCGACGCCGCCTTGCGCGCCGTCGTCCGCGAGGACGTCCGCGCGATCCTGCGGGCCGCCGACGCGACGGCGCTGTTCGTCACCCACGACCAGGAGGAGGCCCTGTCGCTCGCCGACCGTGTCGTGGTCATGGACCAGGGGCGCGTGCACCAGGTCGCGGACCCGCAGACGCTGTACACCCAGCCGGCGACCCGTTTCGTGGCCGAGTTCGTCGGCGAGGCCGACGTGCTCGCCGGGACCCGCGCCGACCGGTTCCTCGTCGACACCGCGTTGGGGCGGCTGGCCACCGACCGGCCGCTGGAGTCGGCCACCGCCGCCGTCGTCATCCGGCCCGAGGCGCTGCGGCTCGTCCGTGACGACGCCGGCGTCGGCGTCGTCACGGCCATCTCCTACTTCGGCCACGACCAGTTGGTGCAGGTGCGGCTGCCCGACGGGCTGCTGCTGCGCGCCCGCCGGGGGCCGGCGCTGGACCTGCAGCGCGGCGACACCGTGCACGTCCACGTCGACGGGCCGGTCGTCGTCTTCGACGACGCCCCCACGGCCACCCGGACCCTCGCCCCCGCCTGACGGCCCGCCCACCGTCGCGTCGCGGCAGCGCGCAACCGTCGCCGTAGCCCACACCCGTCACCGCAGGGCGCGACCGTCGCGGCAGCACGCAACCGTCGCGGCTGACCGCCTCCCGCTGGCAGACAGACGCGACCGCTACCGACGGGCGCGACCGTCACCGTAGGGCGCGACCGTCGGACCACCGTCGGCGATGGGGTCAGGTGCGTTCGCGGCGCTCGCGGATCATGGCGACGGCGAGTGGGGCCGAGCCGAGGACGACCAGCGTCAGGGCCGGCAGCGCCGCGCGTGCGAAGAACGCCTCGGTCGTCGCCGACCACACACGGGTGGCGAGGGTGTCGTAGCCCGTCGGTGCCAGCAGCAGCGTGGCCGGCAGTTCCTTCAGCGCGGTGAGGAAGACCAGCGCACCGCCGGCCAACGCTCCCCGGCG
Source organism: Egicoccus sp. AB-alg2 (assembly GCF_041821065.1). Taxonomy (NCBI): domain Bacteria; kingdom Bacillati; phylum Actinomycetota; class Nitriliruptoria; order Egicoccales; family Egicoccaceae; genus Egicoccus; species Egicoccus sp. AB-alg2. Next base: position 526,984 of record NZ_JBGUAX010000001.1, read on the forward strand.
CGCCAGCGGCAAGGTCACGCGCCGAAGGGTGGCCAGTCGCGAGGAGCCGAGGGTGCGCGCGGCGTCCTCGACGTTCGGGTTGACCTGCAGCAGCGAGGACCGGATCGCGCCTACCGCCTGGGGCAGGAACAGCACGACGTACGCGAAGACGAGCATCGCCAGCGTCTGGTAGAGGCTCGGGACGGTCCGGATACCGACGTAGACAAGGGCGAGCGCGACGACGATGCCCGGCAGTGCGTACCCGGTGAACGACGCCCGCTCGACGAGCCGGGCCACCCGTGAGCGGCTGCGCGCCGCCCAGACCGCGATCGGCACGGCGCAGACGACGCCGGCCAGGGCTCCCAGCGCGGCGGCGAGGAGGCTGCGACCCGCCGGTCCGAGCACGGCGGCCATCGGTTCGCCGACGCGCAAGCCCCGCACCAGCCAGTACACGATGACGGAGACGGGCAGCACCAGGCCCGCCACGACCACGCCGGTGCACAGGGCCACGGCCGGCCATCGCCACGCCCCCAGCCGGATGCGGCTGGCACCGCGACCGGCCCCCCGCACCCCGAACTGTCCACCGCGGTCCCGCGCCACACGGGCCTCCAGGACGAGGAAGACGATGGTGAGCAGCACCAGCATCAGACCGAGCAGCGCCGCGGGCGCACGATCGAAGGCGGCCCGGTACTGCAGGTAGACGGCACGGGTGAAGGTGGAGTAGCGCAGCATGGACACCGCGCCGAAGTCGCTGAGCACGTAGAGGGTCACCAGCAGCCCGCCGGCCGCCGCGGCCGGCCGCAGTTGCGGCAGCGTGACGCGCACGAACGTCTGCAGCGGACCGCGCCCCAGGGAGCGGCTGGCCTCCTCCAGCGACGGGTCGAGCCCGCGCAGCGAAGCCTGGACCGTCAGCAGCACGTAGGGGAAGGTGAACAGGGTCAGCGCCGTGAAGGCACCCCAGAACCCGTACGGCGAGGGCGGCCGGAAGCCGAACCACGACTGCACCAGGCCCCCCGGCGCGAGCGCGGCCACCAGCGCATAGCCGCCGACGTAGGTCGGGATCACCAGCGGCAGGGCGGTCGCGACCGCGAAGAACCGTCGGCCCGGCAGGTCCGAGCGCACGGTGAGCCACGCGATGGGGACCCCCAGCAGCAGGCTGGCCGTGGTGACCGACGCGGCCAACAGCAGTGTGCGGCCCGTCAGTCGCAGGGTCTCGGGCGCCGTGACCAGGTCGACGATCCGCGCCCCGGAGAGCTCGCTGGCCTGCAGCACCAGGAAGGCGGCGGGCACGAGCATCCCCGCGGCGACGAGCAGGGCGGGAATCCAGACCGCGGGATGCGTCCGTGACGCACGCGGCGACCCCCGCCGGCCGGAGGGCGTGGCGGGGGTCGGCTCGTGTGGCTCGCCGGCCGGTTCGGCCAGCACCGTGACGTCGCGACTCATACGGCCTCGACGGTAGCGAACGCCGCCCGCGCCCCGTCCGGGCACGCGGGCGGCGCCTTCGCGCTACTGCAGCGCACCCGTCTCCTGGAGCAGGGCCAGGGTCCCCTGCAGGTCCTCGAGGTCCGACAGGTCGATCTCCGGCGCACCGAGCTCCTCGATCGTGGGCAGGTCCGTGGCCTCCACGCCCTGCACGGCCGGGAACTCGCGCTCGTTCGTCTCCGAGCCGAAGAAGTTCTGCACCTCGTCGCTGAGGAGGTATTCGACGAACTGCTCGGCCGCGGTGGGCTGGTCGGAGGACGCCAGCACGCCGACGCCGGCCACGTTGACCAGGCCGCCGATGTCGCCGGGCAGGAACTTGTTCGCGACCGGGAAGTCCGGGTCCTCGGCGGTGAAGCGGAACAGGTAGTAGTGGTTGACGAGGGCGACGTCGACCTCGCCACGACCGACGGCCTCGACCTGCGAGGCATTGTTCTCGAACACCTGCACGTCGTTGGCGATCATGCCCTCCAGCCACTCGCGGGTGGCGTCCTCGCCCTCGGTGACACGCATGGCGGTCACGAAGGCCTGGAACGAGCCGTTGGTGGGGGCCCAGCTGACGCGGCCTTCCCACTCCGGGTCGGTGAGGTCGAAGACGGAGTCCGGGACCTCGTCCTCGGTCAGGGTGTCGGTGTTGTAGGCCAGCACGCGCACGCGGCCGGTGACGCCGACCCAGGCGCCGGAGTCGGAGGCGAACGCCGGCTCGACGCTGGACACGAGGTCGTCCGGCAGGGTCGCGAACAGGCCCTCGGCCTCCAGCGCGCCGAGTGCGCCGGCGTCCTGACCGAAGTACACGTCGGCGGGCGAGGCCTCGCCCTCGTTGATGATGGTGGCAGCCAGCTCGGCGGTGTCGCCGTAGCGGACGTCCAGCTCGATGCCGGTCTGTTCGGTGAAGCCGTCCAGGACCTCGCCGACCAGCTCCTCGCTGCGGCCGGAGTAGACGGTCAGGGGGCCTTCGGCGTCGTCGGCCGGCGCGGCCTCTTCGTCCGCGGCGTCGTCCGCGGGCTCCTCGCCCTCCGCCGCCGCGGGGTCCTCGGCGTCGGCGCCGGTCTCGGTCGTGCCGGTGTCGGCGCCGGTGTCGGCACCGGTCTCCGCGCCGGTGTCGGCGCCGCCGCAGGCGACGCTCAGCAGGGCGACGGCGGCAAGCAGCGCCGCGGATCGTCGGGTGGTTCGCACGGGATTTCTCCGGCAGGTCGTGTGACGGGGACGGCGCCGGTGGGCACCGACTTCGGTTCGGGCAACCGTAGTGAGGGCAGCCTAACCTCGCCTACCGGTCGCCGTCCAAATTCGTCCCTCCCCCGGCCGGCGAACCGACCGGCGACCGGCTAGCCCCGACGGGCGACGGCCTCGCGGCCGGCGGCGAAGATGGCCAACGCCCCGAAGACGAGGAAGCAACCCAGCACCCAGGCGAGGTGCACGCCGACGGGCTGCGGGGCGACCCCGACGAAGGCCTCGACGTCGGTGCGGTCGGCGACCTGCTGCCAGGCCAACTGCCCGAAGTGGTAGGTGGGCAGGTAGGGCGCCAGCGTCTGCAGGAACGACGGCAGTTCCCGCAGCGGGAAGAAGAACCCGGAGCAGAACGACAGCGGCAGGAACAGCAGGTTGGCGATCATGGTCGCGGCCCGTGGTCGCACCAGGTAGGCCAGCGCGAAGCCGACCGTGCTGAAGGCCAGCACGCCCGCCACCAGCGCGGCGCCGAGCCGCAACCACGTCGTCGCGTCCAGTCGCACGTCCCCGAACAACCCGGCGACGATGCCGATGGCCAGCACGATCAGGGTGGCGTGGGCGAGCGCCATGGCGGTCTTGCCGGCCAGATGCACCGCCGTCGGGAGCGGCGTGGCACGCAGCGTCCGGGTCCAGCCGCGCCCGCGCTCCTTGGCGAGGTCGTCCCCGAACGTGAAGATGGCCAGCGAGACGATCCCGTAGGCACTGAACGACACGGCCATCATGGCCCCGACGCTGGTGCCCCCGGGCAGCAGGTTGCGCGCCGGCGGCAACCCGAACATCGCATACAGCAGCACGGGGATGGCGATCACGCCGCCGACGAACTCGGCGCTGCGCAGCGTGGCGGCGAACTCGGTGCGGACCTGCAGGGCGAGCAGGCGGGGCAGTCGTGGGCGGCTGCGGACGGCAGCGGCGGCGGTCGGCGCGGTCATCGGGTCACCTCCAGGGACGGGTCGGTCGGGCCGGAGGGGTCGGTCGGGCCGGACGGGTCGGTCGGGCCGGACGGGTCGGTCGAGCCACCACGCTCCCGCTGTGGGACGCCCTCATCCGCGCCCGCGGAGCTGCCGGCGAGCTCCTCGGTGGCCGTCAGGTGCAGGAAGGCCTGCTCGAGGTCCGCGTCGGCCACGGTCAGGTCGGCGATGCGCCAACCGTCGCCGACCAGGCGATGGACCAGCGCGGCAGGCTGGTCGCCGTGGACCAGGAGGTGACCCAGTCCGTCCGGGCCAGGGGCCTGGGTGACCATGACGCGGTCCACGCCCGCGATGCGCTGCACCGTGTCCGCAGGTGCGTCGGTCACGAGCGTGGTGACCTTGCTGGCGACCAGCGACTTGAGCTCGGCCGGGCTCGCGTCGGCCAGGACCCGGCCGGCACCCAGGACGACCACCCGCTCGGCGACACGGTCGGCCTCCGCGAGGTCGTGGGTCGCGAAGACGACGGTCGCGCCGCCACGCACGACGGTGTCGGCCTGTTCCCAGAACGCGTGCTTCGAGCTGACGTCCATCGCCGCCGTCGGCTCGTCCAGCAGCAACAGCTCGGGCCGGCCCACGATCGCCATGGCCAGCAGGAGCCGCTGCCGCTCCCCGCCGGACAGAGCGGTGACGGTCCGGTCCGCGCGGGCTTCGAGGCCGGCACGCGCCAGGGCGTCCGCCGTGGACAGCCGGCGCGGGTAGGCCGCGCCGACCAGCGTGACGAGCTCACACACGGTGACCAGCTCCGGGAGCCCGGCGCCCTGCAGCATCGCACCGGTCCGCAGCCGGTTGGCCGCCGTGCCGGGCCGGGTACCGAACACCTCGGCGTGCCCCGACGTCGGGCGGGCCAGGCCGAGCACCAGCTCGAAGGCCGTCGTCTTGCCGGCCCCGTTCGGTCCCAGGACGGCGACCAGCTCTCCCGGCGCGACCGTGAGGTCGACACCACCGAGGGCCGTGACGGGGCCGTAGCGCTTGGTGACGCCCTCCAACCGGACGACGGGGGTCATGGTTCGCTCCTTGCTCGGGCCGCCGTTGCGCGGCGGGTCGGAACCGAAGCTACGGACGCGCCGTCGACTACTCCTGTGCCGGGCGTCACGATCTGGGACATGACTTCCGGCACTCCCCCGGCCGGGCGTCGCTCCCTAGGCTCCGACGGGTGGACGATCAGCAGCTCGAGCGGATCTCGATCGCGACCGGTCTGGTCGCCAGCCTGGCCGTCGGCGTGCCCGTGCTGATCGAGCAGGTGCTCGGTGACGGCCTCTTCGTCGGCGACCATCCGATGTGGTGGTGGACCGCCTACCTGGTGCACCTCGCGGTCCTGCTCGGCTTCGACCTCGCGCCCGGACTCGCGCCCCGGCTGGACGAGCGGGTCATGCTGGGCGTGCAGGTCGTCGCCGGGCTGGTCGTGTTCGGACTGTCGGCGCAGTTCGGGTTCTCGTCGGTGCTGCTGGTCATTTCCGCCGCCAGCGCCGCCTACGTGCTCTCGGCCCGCGGTGCCGGCCTGGTGGTCGTGTTCCAGACCGCAGTCGTCTTCGTCCTGCTCGTCGTGCTGGGCATGGGCTGGGCGGACGTCGTGCTGCCCACACTCGTGTACGGCAGCTTCCAGGCCTTCGCGATGCTGGTGGTGATCGGTCAGCGACGTGAGGCGGACGCACGCGAGCGCCTGGCGGAGGTCAACGCCGACCTGCAGGCCGCCACCGCGCTGCTGGCGGCCAACAGCCGCAACGAGGAACGCCTGCGCATCGCCCGCGAACTGCACGACCTCGTCGGTCACCAGCTCACCGCGCTCGCGCTCAACCTCGAGGTCGCCAGCCACCGCCGCGGCGCCGACCAGCAGGCGGCCGTCGAGCGCGCCCGCGGCATGGCCAAGGACCTGCTGCAGGACGTGCGTGCCGCGGTCGGCGAGCTGCGCCACCCCTTGCCCAGCCTGCGCAGCGCCATCGACGCCGTCGTGGCGCAGGTGCCGCATCCTCGGGTCCACGTCGAGGTGGACGAGGACCTGGCCGTCGACGGCGACCGCGCCACGGCGGTCGTGCGCTGCGTCCAGGAGATCCTCACCAACGCGGTGCGGCACAGCGGCGCCGACAACCTGTGGCTGCGCATCTCCCAGGACGGCTCGGGCGGTCTGGAGGTCGACGCCCGCGACGACGGTTGCGGGGCCGCTCGGATCGTGGCCGGCAACGGGCTGACCGGCATGCGTGAACGGCTGTCCCAGCTGGGCGGTCAGCTCGACTACGCCTCCACGCCCGACGCGGGCTTCCACGTGGCCGCGCGACTGCCGGCGGTGACGGCACCATGATCCGCGTCTGCGTCGTCGACGACCAGACGTTGGTCCGCCAGGGCCTGCGGCAACTGCTCGAACTCACCGACGACATCGAGGTGGTCGCGGAGGCCGGCGACGGTGACGCGGCCCTGGCCGCGATCGACGCGCATGCGCCCGACGTGGTCCTGCTGGACCTGCAGATGCCCGGCCGCGACGGCATCGGCACGCTCCAGGAGCTGGCGACCCGGCCGAGCCCGCCCCCGGTCCTGGTCCTGACCACGTTCGACGACGACGAGCTGGTCCTGCGGGCCCTGAAGGCGGGCGCGAAGGGCTATCTGTTGAAGGACGTGACCCTCGAACAGCTCGTCGACGCGGTCCGCACGCTCGCCGACGGCGGCAACCTCGTGCAGCCGGCGATCACGGAACGGCTGGTGCAGGCGCTGAGCACACCCGTGACGGACCGGCCGGGCGAACGGTTCCAGCGGCACGAGCCGCTCACACCCCGCGAGCTGGAGATCCTGCGGCTGCTGGCCGGGGGGTACGCGAACCGCGAGATCGCCGAGGCGCTGCACCTGGCACCCGGGACCGTCAAGAACCACGTCTCCAGCGTGCTGACGAAGCTGGGGGTGCGCGACCGGACGCGGGCAGTGCTGCGCGCTCTCGACCTCGGCCTGCTCACGCGCTGAGGGCCCTGGGGTCCTGTTCGACGCGGCGGGGTCCCCGGTCCCGCTGCCGTACCGGCGCTTCGACGCGCCGGACCGAAGCCGGACGCTGGCCACCATGCCAGCACCGCCGAAGGAGGCGAGGTGACCAGCCACGAGACGCCGCCCGTCGACGTGGGCACCGACGTCGGTGAGGTGACCTTCGTCGGCACCGCCACGGTCCTGTTGCGGCTCGGCGGCTTCACGATCCTGACAGACCCGAACTTCCTGCACCGCGGCGAGTACGCCAAGCTCGGCGGCGGCCTGCGCTCGAAACGGCTCACCGACCCGGCCATGGAGATCGAGGACCTGCCACCCCTCGACGCCGTGGTGCTCTCCCACCATCATGGCGACCACTTCGACGAGGTCGCCGCCGCGCGCCTCGACCCGGACGTGCCGATCCTGACGACACCGCACGCGGCCCGGAAGTTGACCCGGCAGGGATTCCGGCGGCCTCTGGGAATGGCGACCTGGCAGTCGCACCCGCTGGTGCGCGACGGACGCCGCCTCGCCGTCACCTCCCTGCCCGGCAAGCACGCGCCCGATCCGCTGGCCAAGGTGCTGCCTCCCGTGATGGGCAGCCTGCTGGAGCTGGAACGCGACGGACAGCGGCCCTTCCGGGTCTACGTCACCGGTGACACGCTGCTGCACGACCGTCTGCACCAGATCCCGCACCGCTACCCGGAACTCGACCTGGTGCTGCTGCACCTGGGGGGCACCCGTGTCGGCGGTGTCCTGCTGACCATGGACGACGTCCAGGGCGTCCGCCTACTGCACGCGTTCCGTCCGCGCGAGGCCGTCCCGATCCACTACGACGACTACACGGTGTTCCGTTCCCCGTTGTCCGAGTTCCGGGGGCGGGCGGCCGAAGCGGCGCTCGACACGAGGATCGTCTACGTCGATCGCGGCGAGACCCACCGGTTCGAGGTCGGCTGACCAGCGCGTCTGCTGCCCGGTCGGGTGCGGCAAGGTCAGCGTCCTTGGAGCGTGCCGCGTCGAGGTGTCGGCTGCGGCGGTCGTGCACGTTTCCGCCACGCAACCGCACCGCGACGAAGGGACGGACCCGTGGACGCCAGCGAGCCGCCGACGCGGCAGGACGGCGCCGCACGTCGCCGCCGCGCCCGAGCGGGCGCGGGGACCTGCGTCGCCCTGGGGGCAGCCCTGCTGCTGGGAGCTTGCGAGGGCACGGACCTCGACGCCGACACCGACGCCCCCGTCGAGGCCGACGACCCGGCGGACACCGTCGACCCGCCGGGCGGCGAGGAGGACGGCGGCTGGCAGGACGACCCGTCCGACGAGCGGTGACCCGCACCGCCACCGCACCGCGACCATCGGAGCAGCATGGAGACCGGCCTGAACCTCGACGTCCTCGCGACGGTGCACCAGTTCCTGGGTTACCTGGTCGCCCTCACGGTCATCGCCGCGGCCGTCGTCGGATTCACCGACGACCGCGAGGGCGTCTTCGCACCTCGGATCTTCGTCGTGCCGGCGATCCTGATCGACATCCAGGTGCTCGGCGGCCTGGTGATCTACACCCTCGGCCGCTACTGGGAACACCCGTCGTGGCTGGTCGCGATCCTGCATCCGCTGCTGGCGCTGTCCGCGCTGGTGCTCGCCCACGTGATGGTCGGCCGCGCACGCAAGACCAGTCCACCGGTCCGCGCCCGCCGCACCGCCGCGAGCGGACTCGTGGGCGCCCTGCTCCTGGTGGCCGGCGCGATCGGGGTCGTCAGTGCCGGGATCCGGGGCGCCGGCGCCGGCTGACATCCCGACGCCAGCCGGCGGGGACCGGCCGCCGGTGACGTCGCCGCCTGTCGTCGACGCGCCGTCTACGCTTGCCGCACGGGTGCTGTGAGGAGTCGCACGTGGCGCGCTCGGGGCCACCGGCCTACGCCTGGGACTGGTTCACGCGGCAGCGGCTGCTCTGGCGCGAGGTCCGCAGCCGGCTCGCCAACGGCGAGGATCCGGCCGCGGCGCGCCGCTACTCGGCCGTGGAGACCCGCACCGACGTGGTGCCCATGCTGCGTGCCGACTATCCGCGCGACGACACCGTGCGCGGCGTCGTGCACGAGGTGGTCGCCGAACTGGCCTTCCTCGGCCGCACCGACGTCCGCTTCGAGGAACTGGGGCTGCGCAACTCCCCACGCGGGCTGCGCTGGTGGTGGTTCGCGCTGACCGGTGAGGAACCCGACGCCCCCCACGCGCCCGCCTCGGAGCCGCCCCCGGAGCCGCGTCAGCTCGCGCTCGACGAGGTCCTGCGCGGCTACGGCGACTGACCGCCGGCGGGCCGGCGCGGCGACGGCGACCGACGCCGTGGCCTCGGGCCGCCAGTGCCGTTCGGGGCCCGGGACCGGGCCGGATGGGCCGACCGGCGGGCGTCGGTCGGTGCCCGACGCTGGCACCCTTGCCGGCATGCGACGTCCACGACTCGAACGGGCACCAGGACTGCCGGGCGTACGCGCGCTGGTGCGCTGGCAGCTCGGGCGCGTCTTCGGACCGCCCCCGTTCGACCCGTCCGGTGCGCCGGGCGATCCCGGACTGTGCGGCCCCGGATCGGCCTCGTGGCAGGTGATCGGCGAGCCGGCCGCCATCGCCGGTGGCGTGCGCGCACTCATGTTGCAGGTCGCGCACCCGCTGGCCATGGCCGGGGTCGCCGACCACTCCGCCTTCCGCACCGACCCGCTCGGCCGGCTGCACCGCACCTCGGCCTACGTCACGGCCTCGACCTTCGGCTCCACCCCGGAGGCGCTGCGGGTCGCCCGTCAGGTCCGACGCGTCCATCCGCATGTGACGGGCACGGCCCCCGACGGGCGCCCGTACCGCGCCGACGATCCGCGGCTGCTGACGTGGGTCGGCGTCGCCATGACCGCGTCGTTCCTCGAGGCCGACCGGTTGTGGTCGCCGCACCCCATCGAGGCGGCGGCGCGCGACGCCTTCGTGCGCGAGCAGTCGCGCATCGCCGCGCTCCTCGACCCGCAGGTGGACGTGGACGGCCTGCTCGCCGACCCGGCGGCGCAGGCGGAACTGCGGGCCGGTCGGATCCCGCTACCGATGTTCGACGACGGCGTGCTGCCGCGAACGGATGCGGAGCTGCGGGAGGTGCTCGACGGCTTCGCCGGGGAGCTGGAGGTCAACGAACAGGGCCGTTCGGCACTCCGGTTCCTGCGGTGGCCGCCGCTGCCGGCCTCGGTCCGGCCGGCCTACCTGGTGCTCTACGCCGGGGCGGTCGGCTCGCTGGCACCGCACGAGCGGCGCGCGCTGGAGCTGGACGTTCCCGCTGCCGCGGCGAAGGCGGCGGTGCTGCAGACGCGGGTCGCGCTCGCGGCGCTGCGGGCGGCGACCGGCGTCTCACCGAGCGTGTCGGCGGCGACCGACCGTGCGGCCGCATCGACGGCGGCGGCAGGGATCGATGGCGATAGCGTCGCCTCCTGACGTGACCTGGAGGACCTCCACGTGCGCACCGCCATCCGGACCTGCCCACTGTGCGAGGCCACCTGCGGTCTGCGCCTGACGCTGGACGACGACCGGGTCGTGCGGGTCGAAGGCGATCCCGAAGACGTCCTGAGCCACGGCTACCTGTGCCCGAAGGGCGCGCGGATCGGCGAGGTGCACGCCGACCCGGACCGCCTGACCCGTCCGCGCGTGCGCCGCGACGGGCAGCTGGTCGAGACGGACTGGAACGACGCGTTCGACGAGGTCGCGCGGCGGCTGGCACCGATCGTCGCCGAACACGGTCCCGACAGCGTCGGCGTCTACCTCGGCAATCCCAACGTCCACAACCTGGCCGGCCAACTCTACGTGCGACCGCTGGTCAAGGCCCTGCGGACGCGGAACGTGTTCAGCGCCTCCAGCGTCGACCAACTCCCCAAGCACCTGTCGTGCGGCGCGCTGTTCGGCGATCCCCTGGCCATCCCCGTGCCGGACGTCGATCGAACCGACCTCCTGGTGGTACTCGGCGGCAACCCGCGGGTCTCCAACGGCTCGTTGTGGACGGCACCCGACCTGCCCGGCCGCCTCAACGCCTTGCAGCGCCGAGGCGGTCGGCTGGTCGTCGTGGACCCGCGCCGCACCCGCACCGCCGCGCGGGCGGACCGGCATCTGGCGATCCGCCCCGGAGCCGACGCGTACCTGCTGGCCGCGCTCGCGCACACGCTGTTCGACGAGGGCCTGGCCGATCCCGGCGCTCACCTGCGCGGGCACCTCGACGGCCTCGAGCGCGTCCCGGAGCGGCTGGCCGGCTTCACGCCGGAGGCCGTGTCGGCCCACTGCGGCATCGAGGCGGCCGAGATCCGCACGCTCGCCCGTGAGCTGGCCGCCGCCGACCGCGCCTGCGTGTACGGCCGCCTCGGCACGACCACGGTCCGCCACGGCTCGGTCGCGAGCTGGCTCGTCGACGTCCTGAACGTCCTCACCGGCAACCTCGACCGGCCGGGCGGCGCGATGTTCCCGCAGCCGGCGCACCACCGCTTCCCGCGCCGGCCGTTCACGGCCGGCCGGTGGCGCAGCCGCGTGCGGGGCCTGCCGGAGGTCATCGGCGAACTGCCGGTGGCGACGCTCGCGGACGAGATCGAGACCCCCGGTGCGGGACGGATCCGCGCGCTGCTGGTCGTCGCCGGCAACCCGGTGCTCTCCACGCCCGACGGGGGTCGCCTCGACGCGGCCCTGGCCTCGCTCGACCTCGTGGTCGCCGTCGACCCGCACGTCACCGCGACCGCCCGGCACGCCGACGTGGTGCTCCCGCCCCCGTCGCTGCTGGAGCGCTCGCACTACGACCTCGCCTTCACCGGCTTCGCGATACGCAACGTGGCCAACTACTCCCCCGTGACGGTCGCACCGCCGGAGGGCCACCTCGACGAATGGCAGATCCTGCTGGCCCTGGCGGCCGTCGCGCTCGGGCAGCGGCCGCCGCTGGATCTGGCGGCGGCCGACGCGTTCGTGGCCCGGGCACTGGCCGAGCAACTGGTCGCCGACCCGACCGCCCGCGTCCTCGAACGCGACGCCGAGGCGGTGCTCGGGCACGTCGGTGACCGACAAGGTCCCGAGCGCCTGCTGGACCTGCTGCTGCGGGCCGGCCCCTATGGCGACGGGTTCGGCAGCCACCCGGACGGGCTCACCCTCGCCGCGCTCGAGGAGCAGCCCCATGGCGTCGACCTCGGCGAGCTGCGACCGCGCATCCCCGACGTGCTCGCGACCGCGTCCGGGCGCATCGAACTGCTGCCCGAGCTGCTCGCTCCCGGGATCGCGGCGCTGGAGGCTGAGCTCGACGTGACGCCAGCCGAGGGGTTGGTGCTGGTCGGTCGCCGGCACCTGCGCACCAACAACTCGTGGTCCCACAACGTGCCGGGCTTGCGCGGCGCCGGTCTGTGCACCCTGCAGGTGCATCCCGAGGACGCCGCACGCCACCGCTTGACGGACGGCGGCGAGGCGCGCGTGCGCTCGCGGGTCGGTGAGGTGGTCGCCACCGTGGAGGTCACCGACGAGCTGCGCCCCGGCGTGGTGAGCCTCCCCCACGGCTTCGGCCACGACCTCGACGGCGTCGAGCTGTCGGTCGCACGCGCGGCGCCCGGCGTGAACAGCAACCTGCTCAGCGACAGCCACGACCTTGACGTGCTGACCGGGACGGCGGTGCTCAACGGCATCCCCGTGGAGGTCGGGCCCGCGGACGGGGTGGCCACCGCCGAGCCGGCCGAGGCGACGGTCGCGGGTGCCGGGGACCGCGCCGACCTGACGAGCACCGTATGAGCGATCGTCACGAGACGGCGGCCCCGCACCTTCCGGCCGAGGTCGACGCGCTGGTCGTCGGTGGCGGCCCCGCCGGCGCCGCTGCCGCGACGTGGCTCGGGCGCTACCGCCGACGCACGCTGCTGATCGACGCCGAGGAACCACGTAACCGGTGGGTCGACCGTGTCAACGGCCTACCCGGACTGGACCCGATCGCGCCCGAGGACCTGCAGGACCGGCTGCGTCAGGGGGTCAGCCGCTACCCGCACGTCACGCGGGTCGCGGGACGCGTGGCGGCCCTGCACCGTGACGACGGGCTGGCCGGGGACTGCCGCTTCCTCGCCACGCTCGACGACGGGCGGCAGGTCGCGACCCGGCGGGTCGTGCTGGCCACCGGCGTGCGTGACGCGTTTCCGGACCTTCGCCGATTCCAGGAGCACTACGGCGCGGACGTCTTCCACTGCCCGAGCTGCGAGGGGTTCGACGCCCGCGACCGGCACGTCGTGGTGCTCGGATGGGGTCCGCACGTGCCGGCCTTCGCCTCCGAGCTGCTGGACTGGGCCGCCTCGGTGACGATCGTGACCGACGGACCACGGCCGCAGGTCTCCGGCGACCAGCTCGACGCGTGCGAGCGACTGGGCATCGACTTCGTGACCGACGACCCGGCCGAGGAGCTGGTCGGCGAACGCGGCGCGCTGGAGGCGGTCCGCCTCACCAGCGGCCGGCGGCTGCCGGCCGGCATGGTGTTCTTCTCCATCGCCCACGACGCCGACCTGTCGCTGGCCGAGGGATTGGACTGCGCGGTCGACGACGAAGGTGTGCTGGTCGTGGACGACGAGGCCCAGACCACCGTGCCTGGCGTGTACGCGGCAGGCGACATCACCCCCGGCATGCAGCTGGTCGCGGTCGCCATCGGCAAGGGCACCACGGCCGGGGTGGCGTGCGCGAAGTCGTTGCACGGGCACGACACCTCGCCCGAGTCGCCGTCACCGGCGCCCGACGCCGCGCCGCTGGTACCCGCAGACGAACGGCAGGAGTCGCCCGGCGTCACGCCACGCCGGTCATGACCGGCGGCAACCAGCACCGGACGGGTTCCGCGCCGTCAGTCGCCGTCAGTCGCCGTCAGCCGCCGACGGTCAGCCGCCGGCTGCCGACGCCGCCTCACCGCCTCCGGCCGCCGCCAGTTCCGCGAACAGCGCGTCCAGGTCGGCGCCCGGCAGCAGCACCTGCGCGCCGCCGGACGTGACGTGCGACACGACCGGCACCTCGCCGCGGACGACGTCACCGTCCGTGAGGTCGCGGGCCCGACCCGACAGCGCCAGCAGGTCGTCCAGCCCGAGACTGCTGCCCAACGTCACCGCGTCGCCGAGGTCGGACGCCAGCCGACGCAGGGTGCCGAGGGAGCGGACCTCGGCCACCTCGCCCAGCACCTGCAGCAGCACGTCCTGTTGCCGGGCGTTGCGCGTCAGGTCGTTCACGCCCGGCATCGTCCGCCAGCGCCCGTCCACGAGTTCCTGCGTCATGCGCGAGCGCGTCCACGCCAGCGCCTGCTCGGACGAGGCGTGCACGCAGCCGCCCGGCAGGTCCAGGTCGCTGTGCCGGTCGCGGACCGGGTGGTCCGTGCAGATCTCGATGCCGCCCACGGCGTCGATCACCTCCAGGAACCCCTCGAAGCCCACCTCCACGTAGTGGTCGATCCGCCAGCCGGTCACGTGTTCCACGGTCAGCATGGTCAGCTGGGGACCGGTGGCCGCCTCGCCGCAACCGTTGAGGGCGGCGTTGATGCGCTGCCGTCCGCCGTGGCACAGGTCCTCCACCCACAGGTCACGCGGCAGCGACACCAGGACCGGCCGACCTCCGGGCGCCGGTAGCCGCACCAGCAGCAGGACGTCGGCACGTCTGCCGCTGCGGCCTTCGCCGGCGTCGTTGCCGACGACGAGGAACGTGGCGGCTCCGTCCTCCGTGGTGCCGGCCGGGGCGGCGGAGCGGGCGGACGACCGCGGCTCCGGGCCCGCGCCGTCGGCTTCGTCCGTGTCCGGTGCGGGTGTCACCAGTCCCAGCCGCTCGCGCGCGGCGAGGGTGTCGTCGTCGACCCGCTGCAGGCTGCCCGTGGTCGCGCGAAAGCCCACCGCGACGGCGGCGACGGCCACGATCGCCACGCCGGCCGCGACGGCCACCCGCCGGCCCTTCCTCGTCATGGCGTCCCCGTGCGTGCCGCGGAATGCATCGAGGTTCTCCGGCCGGTGCGACCGGCAGCAGAGGCAGGTGTCCCGGTGTGGATGCCCGTTCCACGTCCCCGGCCACGCCGCCGCGGCCGCCGAACGGCGCGCCGGGCGGGGCGAGCGGCGATACTGGGCCCCGAGCCGAATCGGAGACCAGGCCGTGAGCGGACCCGTCCAGGACCCGGATCGCGCGTGCGAGGACGTCGCGCTGCCGGGACTGCAGCTCCGCGAGGGGCGCCGGACCCAGGTCGGGGGCCTGCCGGTGACGCGCGTGCTGCCGACCAAGGGCCGCCGCGACGTCGGCCCGTGGTGCTTCGTCGACCTGGCAGGACCCGCCGACGCCGAGGAACCCGACCCGATGGAGGTCGGACCGCATCCGCACATCGGTCTGGCGACCGTCACCTGGCTCATCGAGGGAGAGGCCCTGCACGCGGACTCGCTCGGCACCGAGCAGGTGATCCGTCCCGGCCAGCTCAACCTGATGCACGCCGGACACGGCATCGCGCACGCCGAGCTCGCCGCCCGGCCGCCCTTCCGTGGCGTGCAGATGTGGCTGGCGCAGCCGGAGCCGACCCGCCACGGCGCGCCCGCGTTCGAGCACCACGCGGAGTTGCCACGCCTGGAGCTGCCGGGCGGTGAGGCGCTGGTGTTCGCGGGGCAGCTGACCGGTACGAGCTCGCCGGCGCGGGCCGACGCGCCGCTGGTGGGCGCGGACGTGACGGTGTCGCGCGGCCGGACGGCCCTGGAGCTGGATGCCGGGTTCGAGCACACGCTCGTGCCGCTCGACGGTCGCGTGCGTGTGGGCGGTGACGTCGTCGAACCGGGATGGCTGGCATTGCTGCCGGCCGGGCCCGCAGAGCTCGTCATCGACGCCGAGCACGACGCCACCCGCTTCCTGCTGCTCGGTGGCGAGCCGCTGGGCGTGCGCCTGGAGATGTTCTGGAACTTCGTGGCCCGCACCCGTGAGGAGATCGAACAGGCCTGGCGGGACTGGCAGGCGCGCGACACCGACCGCTTCGGGCCCGTGCCGTCGAAACTGGCGCGCATCGAGGCCCCGCGGCCACCGTGGCTTCCGGCCGGCTGACCCCGCCGCGGACTGGACAGCGCGCCGCGCGTGCAGTGAAGTCGCGCCCCGCCCCCGCCGTCCCTCGAGGCTCCCGCATGACCGATCCGCGCCAGCCCGCGTCCGCCCACGTCGCGCCGGACCACGGCGGCCACCAGTGGTGGAAGTCCAGCGTCGTCTACCAGATCTACCCGCGCAGCTTCGCGGACAGCAACGGCGACGGCATCGGCGACCTGCCGGGCGTCACCAGCCGCCTCGACTACCTCCAGCACCTCGGTGTCGACGTCGTCTGGCTGTCGCCGGTCTACCCCTCACCGCAGGACGACAACGGCTACGACGTGGCCGACTTCTGCGACATCGACCCCATGTTCGGCACCCTCGCCGACCTCGACGAGCTGGCCGCGGGTCTGCGTGCGCGCGGCATGAAGCTCGTGATGGACCTGGTGTTCAACCACACCTCCGACGAGCACCCCTGGTTCGTCGAGTCGCGCTCCGGCACCGACGCCGCGCGACGCGACTGGTACTGGTGGCGTCCGGCGCGCCCGGGGACGACCCCCGGCACCCCGGGAGCCGAGCCCAACAACTGGGGCAGCATCTTCTCCGGGCCGGCCTGGGAGTTCGACGCGGCCACCGGCGAGTACTACCTGCACCTGTTCTCCCGCAAGCAGCCGGACCTGAACTGGGAGAACCCCGAGGTCCGACGGGCGCTGCACGACGTGATGCGCTTCTGGCTCGACCGCGGGGTCGACGGCTTCCGCATGGACGTCGTCAACTTCGTCTCGAAGGACCCGGCCCTGCCCGACGGGCACGTGCCGCCGCACGGCCGCTACGGCGACGGTTCGCCGTACTTCATGTCCGGCCCACGGATCCACGAGTTCCTGCAGGAACTGCACCGTGAGGTCCTCGCGCCACACGACCGCCCGACGATGGTGGTCGGCGAGATGCCGGGCGTGACGCTCGATGACGCCCGCCGCTTCACCGACCCGGAGCGTCACGAGGTCGACATGGTGTTCCAGTTCGAGCACGTCCAACTCGACGAGGTGACCTCGAAGTGGGACGCCAAGCCGCTCGACCTGCGGGACCTGAAGGCGTCGCTCGCGCGCTGGCAGGTCGGTCTCGCCGACCGCGGCTGGAACAGCCTCTACTGGAACAACCACGACCAGCCGCGCGCGGTGTCCCGCTTCGGCGACGACGGCCGGCACCGCGTCGCCGCCGCGAAGATGCTGGCCACGGTGCTGCACCTGCACCGCGGCACGCCCTACGTCTATCAGGGCGAGGAACTCGGGATGACCAACACCTCGTTCGAGGACATCCACGACTTCCGTGACATCGAATCACGCAACCACTACGCCGAGGAGGTCGCCCACGGCGCCGACCCCGCCGCCGTGCTCGCGCAACTGCGTGCCCGCAGTCGCGACAACGCGCGCACGCCCATGCCGTGGGACGACTCGGCCACGGCCGGCTTCGGCAGCAGACAGCCATGGATCCCCTTGAACCCCAACTTCCGCGAGATCAACGCGGCCGCCGCGGTGGCCGACGAGGATTCGGTGTTCCACCACTACCGCCGGCTGGTCCGCCTGCGCCGTGAGGACCCGGTGGTCGTCCACGGCGACTTCACCCTGCTGCTGCCCGACGACCCGCAGGTCTACGCCTTCACCCGCCGACTCGACGACGTGGAGCTGCTGATCCTCGGCAACTTCGGTGACACGCCCGTCGAGCCGGCCGTGCCCGACGCCGACACCTGGGCGGCCGCCGACCTGGTCATCGGTACGGGGCGGGGACTGCGCCTCGCACCCTGGGAGGGACGCGTCCTGCGCCGCGTGCACTGAAGGGACACGAAGCGCCTCGTACGACGTTTGCCCAGGTCGCGGCGGCTTTCCGGACGTCCGAGGCCGGCGGCGAGTTCCCGGTTTCCGTAGGCCGCACACGATCTGGCGTGTCCGGTTCGCCGGCATAGCCTCCCCGGCCGAATTCCCCCCTTCTTTCGGCCAGGTTCATATGTCCTTTTTCGCGCGCCCTCGTGTCGTGCCGTCGTTCCGGGCTCTCGCGGTGCTGCTGGCGGTCGGCCTCCTGCTGACGTTGCTGACGCCCGCCCACGCCGCCGACCCCGACCAGATGCGCCGGGAGCTCGAGGGCGAAAAGCGCGAACGTACGGAACTCAAGCGCAAGGCCGCACGCGCGGACAAGGAGCTCGACGCCGCCCGCGCGCGCCTGGCCAAGCTCGAGGACAAGCTCCGTGACGCCAGCGAGCGTCTGCAGGCGGCGCAGGCCCGCGAGAAGCGCGCCATCGAGGCGGCCGAGGTCGCCCAGCACCAGCACGAGCAGGCGCTGCGCGAACTCGGCGAGGCGGAGCAGGAGCTGGACGACAACGCCGATCAGTTGAGCGGCCTGGCGCGCGACACCTACAAGTACGGCGCGCCGCGCACGTCCGTGGTCTCGCTCGTCGGCTCCGTCACGCTCGACGAGTCGCCGGGTCAGCTCTCCGACGCGGTCGCCTACATGAACCGTGGCATGGGCCAGTGGGCGGTCCTGGTCGAGGAGTCCGAGGCCCTGGTGGTCGAGGTCGACGCGCTGACGGCACGTGCCGAGGAGGAGCGCCAGATCCGCGAAGCGGCGCTGGCCGAGGCCGAGGAGGCCCGCGAGGAGGCGGCCGAGATCCACGCGGAGATGCAGGAGCTGGTCGACGAGGCCGACCTCGAGCAGCACCGCCAGGCCCAGCTCGTCGCGCAGATCGAGCAGGCCCGTGCGGACAACGCCGAGCGGATCGACGACCTGCGCGAGCAGATCCAGGAGGAGGAGCGCCGCCGCCGTCAGGAGGAGGCGCGCCGCCGCCGCGAGGCCGAGGAACGCCGCCGGGCCGAGGAGGCCGCGCGTCGCCGCGCCGAGGAGGAGGCGCGACAGCGTCGGCAGGCGCAGCAGCGCCAGGCCGCCAATTCGTCGTCGTCCTCGTCGTCCTCGTCCTCGTCGTCGTCCTCGGGGTCGTCGGGTTCCTCGGGTTCGTCCGGCTCCTCGTCGGGTGGTTCGCGTACCCAGATCGTCAACCGCGGTGGTGGCCTGGTGACCGTCGGCGGCATCACCGTCGCCGCTTCGCTCGGCCCGAACCTGCAGCGCCTGCTCGACGACGCGCGCCGGGACGGGATCGTGCTGGGTGGCTACGGCTGGCGGTCGCCCGAGGCGCAGAAGCGGCTGCGCATCGCCAACGGCTGCCCAGACATCTACTCCTCGCCGGCGTCGAGCTGCCGGGTCCCGACCGCCATCCCGGGCTCGTCCGAGCACGAGAAGGGGCTGGCCATCGATTTCACCTACCAGGGCCGCACGATCTGTTACCCCTACCCGGGCTCCTCGTGCCGCGGCAACCGTGCCTTCGACTGGCTGAAGGCGAACGCGCACCGATACGGGCTGCGCAACCTGCCGTCCGAGGCCTGGCACTGGTCGACGACGGGTCGCTGACCGGCAGCGCCCGGCTGCCCGTCCGAACACCCTCGTTCCTCCACCCGTTGCTCTCAGCCCCTACCGTCGAGGCCGAGCAACGGGTGGAGGTCGACGTGCGAACCAGGACCTGGCTGACCGCGGCCGTGGCCGGCGTCGCACTGCTGGGCTGCGAGGAACCGGGCTCGCCGCCGGCGGACGAGGTCCACGGGGACCAGCAGATGCCACCGGACGAGCTTGGCGACGAGGCGCCCGACCATCCGGAGGGCGCCGAGTCGGGTGACTGACCGCCGCGCCCGCTACTCCTCCAGCTCCGCCCAGACCACGAGGAACGTGTCCGGTGTGGGCGAAGTGGTCAGGGTCAACATGTGCTCCGCTCCGTCGTCCCGGGGGTCGGGTTCGACGGCCCAGACGTCCTCGGGTCCGAGCTCCGCCACCTCGATGACGCGGTAGCGGTGCACGTCGCCACCGGGCAGCCGGACGCGGACGTGGTCGTCCGGCGCCAGGCGGTCCATACCGCGCAGCGGCGCCCCCTGCGTGCGGTGATAGCCGGCGACGGCGAAGTTGCCCGGCTCACCCGGTTCACCGGTCGTGGGATACCGGCCGGGCGCGCGGGCGAGATCCTCGACCCCCTCCCGGATCGCGAACCAGGCACCACGCGGACCGTCGGCGAACTCCAGCCGGCCGACCGCCACCAGCGACCCGGACGCGCGAACCGTGGTCGCGGGCGCGATCTGCACGTCCTGCGCGCCGCCGTCGGGACCGACGTATTCCCAGTGCCAGGGCTCGGGCTTGCTGCCGTCGGGCTGCGCCCACGGCGGATGTACCCAGCCGAAATCGCCCGCGTTCTCCTGCAACCACGCGAAGTCCGTGACACGCAGGTCGAAGTCCACGGCCAGCCCCCAACCGTGCATACTCCGGCCGGGCGTCGCGGCGAGCCAGCCCTTGCGGGCCTTGAGGTCGACCTGGGCGTCGTACGTCCGGTAGCCGTCCGTGACCGCGATCGTGACGCCGTCCTCGGCTGCGGCGGCCACCATCGCGTTGAACGCCTCGGCCGCCTCACGGGCGAGCAACACCCCACCCGCCGGCGCGAGCACCTCGTCGGGAAGCCGACCGTTCTCCAACGGTGTGTCGGGCTGGGCGAGCGCCGGGGAGCCGGTCGACAGCAGGCAGGCAGCCAGCAGGGCGGTGAGCGCGCCGAGGCACCGACCGCTCCTCGACCCGTCTTGTCGCCGACGCGTGAGGGCCCCGATCACGACGATGCCTCGGCGTCACGGACCTCGTCCGGCAGTTCGTCCGGCGGCAGGGCCTCGCCGGGTTCCATCCCCTGGGCGAGCCGACCGGCGAGGAACCCGGCGGTGCGGGGATCCGCGGCGAGCGACGTCCACAGCTCGGGGTCGACGGCGGGCAGCTCCAGCTCGGCCAGCAAACCGTTGGCCTCCGTGACGCAGCTGGTGGGCTCGTCGGTCGGCGCGTCCTCGCCGGCGTCGAGGCAGACGCTGACCAGCGCCCACCACAGTCCCGCCGTATAGGCCGCGTCGAGCTCGGCGTCGTCGCCCGGCCGCTGGTCCCACGCCGCGCGCAGCCGCTCGAGCAGCTCCTCGCGGTCCGCTGGTCGTTCAGGGACGTCCGGGTCCGGGGCCGGCTCCGCGGGCTCCTGCGGCTCGTCCGGATCCGGGGACGGCTCCTCGGGCTCGCGCGGCTCGTCCGGATCCGGGGCCGGTGCCTCCGGCTCCGTCGGTTCGTCCGGATCCGGGGCCGGTGCCTCCGGCTCCGTCGGCTCGTCGGGGTCCGGGGCCGGCTCCTGCGGCTCGTCCGAATCCGGGGCCGGCTCCTGCGGCTGCTGCGGCTCGGCCGGCTCCGGGCGCGGCTCCTTCGGCTCGTCCGGCTCGGGCTGCGGCTCCGTCGGAGGCGGCGGATCGGGTCGGGCGGGCTCCGTGGGCTCCGGCGCCGGGATCGGCTCCTGCGGCGCAGGTGTCGGATCGGGTGCGGACGGTGTCGGCGGCGGGGACGGCTCCGGCGGCGTCGGGGTCGGCGTCGGCGCAGGCACCTCCGTCGCCGGCCGAAGCGGCGGCTCGGAGACGGGCGGACGGGCGGCGGGCGGCGACGCGGCGGCCCCATGGCCGCCGGGTGCCGTCGTCCGCGGACCGGCTGTGCCCGACCCCGACGCATCGTCTGGCGGTGGCGGTGTCACGCGTGCGGTCTCCGGCACCGACTCGACCGGTGCCGGCACGAAGCCCGTGGGTCCGGCATCGGGCACCGGCTCGTCGATCACGAACGCGGGATGCGCCTCGGTGGCGGCCACGAACGCCGGTGCCGACGCCGCCCGGTCCGGTGCCGGTGCCGGTGCCGGCATGGAACCGGTCTCGACGGCGACCGCGGCACCCGTCTCCTCCGCGCCGGCGTACAGCGTCGGCGGCGCGAGCGGCGGCGCAGTCGTGCCGATCACCAGCGCGGCGGCACAGCCCAGGATCAAGGCCCGGGTGGCGGGATACCCGCGCCGAGGGCCGCACAGCGGGTCCCGCGTCGGTCTCCGCGTCGTCCGCCGCTCCCGCATGCGACGCCTTCCCCGTGGACAGTTC
Source organism: Egicoccus sp. AB-alg2 (assembly GCF_041821065.1). NCBI lineage: Bacteria > Bacillati > Actinomycetota > Nitriliruptoria > Egicoccales > Egicoccaceae > Egicoccus > Egicoccus sp. AB-alg2. The sequence goes on from NZ_JBGUAX010000001.1 coordinate 548,615, forward strand.
GTCGGTTTCGGTGACGCGACCGCCGAGTCCGTGGCGGGCCGGACGCGGCGTGTCGTGCCGCAGGACACCACCACGTGACGCGACGATGCGCAACGACCTGGCGGACAGGTCCTCGACGCAGACCGGCGCTCGGCACCGGTCCGGCCCGAGCGGCGCCCACTGGAGGTCGGATGGTGATGATGACGACAGTCGTGCCGGCCGCGAGGGGCAGCTGTCCCGCGTCGCCCCGACGAACGGGTCCGGGACACGTGCCACTGGTCCGATTCCGGGCCTTACGGGAGGGTTCGTGAGACACGCAAGAGGGGCGAGATGGCAGGGGCACCAGCGGACGAACTGGCCGAGCGCGCACAGGCGGGGCAGGTGACGACGTCGCGTTCCGGGCCGCCGTGCGAGCCACCGACACACGGCAATCGAAGACCGTCGTCCCGCAGACGAGCAACGTCGGCCGGTCGACGGACAACGCCGTCCCGCCGACGCACCGCCGCGGCCGCTCGGCGCGCACTCGTCGTTGCGCCCGAGCCTGTTCCGGACGGACCGGCGCGTTCGATCGAGGTCCTCGAGCAACCCGGCGACCTCGAGGAGGTCAGGGCCGACTGGGACCGGCTGGAAGCCGACTTCGACGGGCCGGCCAACAGCTTCCACTGGTGTCTCGCGTTCGCGCACACACCACCCCCCGGCCGGCGTGCCTGCGTCGTGGTCCTCCGTGTCGACGACGACGTCGTCGCCATCGCCCCGCTGCAACGTCGACTGACGCTCGACGGCACGCTGCGGCTGATCAGCGAGTACGACGCGAGCGGCTTCCGCTACGCCGACGAGGCGTCACTTCGCTGGCTGGTGGACGCCGTCCTCGGGCTACGCCGGCCGCTCGTGCTCACCTCGCTGTTGGCCGGGTCCGCGACACAGCTCATGCTGCGGGCACGACTGCGTCACCGTCCCTGGGTGCGGTGGGTCCACGTATGGACCATGGGCCCCGACGCGGTCATCGATGCGACGTACGCGGATCCCACCAACTCGCTCGTCAGCAGTCGTCGCAGCGGTGACGGTGCTGCGGCGGCGTCGCCGGTGTCGTCGCGATGGGTCCGGCGACGGCTGCGCAAGGCGGAGCAACTCGGCCGGGTGACGTTCCACGTCGACCCCGTCGAGGAAGACGCGTCGGACCGGTTCGAGGAGCTGGTCAGGGTGGAGGCGGCCAGCTGGAAGGGCCGCAACGGGTCCGCGATGATCGATGACGCCTCGCAGCGGGAAACGATCCGACGGTTCGTGTCCGATCCCGAGGTACGGGCCGGGGCCCGCCTGGCGGCCATGCGGATCGACGGCGAGCCGGTCGCCATGAACCTCGTGATGGTGCGCGACGGCCGGCTGTGGACGCTCAAGGACGGCTTCGACGAGCGTTTCGCCTCCCTGTCGCCCGGGCTGCTGCTGTTCCTCCACGTCCTCGCTTGGGCACACGAACAGGGCCTGACCCGGGTCGAGTTGCTGGGACGCATGGAGGCGTGGAAGCGCGACTGGGGTACCGGACGCACGCTGCATCATCTCCGGGTGTATCCCCCCAGCCGACACGGGACGGTCGCGTTCACACGCGACGTGCTGGACATCGACAAGGTTCGCCGGACGCTGCGGGCCCGACGGTACGCTCGATCGGGATCCCCGACGACCTGACGGGCACCAGGCGCGAGCGGCGTCAGGCCTGGTCGGCGCGGCCGGCGAGCACACGCTGCAGGCGCCGGTCGAGCCGCTGCACCGACGGTCGCTGCTCGACCCGCGGCAGGACGCGCGTGTACGCCCAGCGAAGGACCGGAGCGACCACGAGGTCGTAGTCGAGCGACGCCGGCACGACCTCGGCGCCGAATCCCAGTTTGTAGTCGGGCACCCACATCTGGTCGGCCGCGTCGGCGCGGCCGTCGGCGGGTCGGTCGTCGCTCGCCGGCGGCGCCGCGATCCCCTCGAAGTCGTAGTAGCGGCAACCGGCCTGCCGGGCCCACGACATGGCGGTCCAGTCCAGCAGCTCGTTGGGCTTGCGGCTCGCCTGCTCACCGGACCAGGCCATGATGTGCGAGTACAGCGTGTCCCCGTGCCGGATCGAGAACTGGCCGGCGACCGGCGTGCCGTGCTCGTCCTCCACGACGAAGATGACGCCACGGTCGTCGACCTCCAGCGCCCGCCACAGCGTCCGGTAGCGCGCGGACGAGGCCGGTTTGAACCCCTTGCGTTCGGCGAGCAGCCGCTCCAGGCGGAGCACGATGGCGAGATCCTCACCGGTCCCCTGGCGGACCACCAGGCCCCGTGCCAGCCCGCGGCGGACGTTGCCGCGCGTGCTGCGCCGCATGCGGGCGAGGAGCTCGTCCGGTTCCGGCGCGAGGTCGACCCGTGCCGTGCGCGCGGGCTTGGTCAGGCGGTGCGTGCGTTGGAAACCCAACTGCCGCAGTCGCTCGTGCGGGAAGTCCTCCCCGGTCGGCGGCCGCACCATGACGTACTGGATGCGTTCGGACCTGCACAGCGTCAGCAGCGAGCGCAGGGCGAGGTCGACGACGTCCCACCGGCGGGACGCCACGACCGGACCGTGCTGGACGTACCCGACAGCGCCGAGGCCGGTGACCCGCCGCAGCAGGACCTGTGAGCCGGCCACCAGCTGGCCGCCCTCACGCACGACGACGCGTGCGGTGTCCCATCCGAAGGCCGCGCGGAATCGGGCCCAGGCGACGCTCTGCGTGTAGTGGCCCCCAGGGGCATGCTCGACGAAGTGGTCCCATGCCGGGTCGTCGACACCACGGGTCATCTGCACCTCGAGGTCCTGCCCGACCGCCAGCTCGCCCGCGTTCGACGCCGTCCGCAGCACCGGCCTGTCTCCTCCCCGGGACCACGATGGGTGGCGCGGCCCCCTCCCGGCACGATCGCTCGAAGTCTGGCACGCCCCGGCCGAGTCGCCCGGGACAGCTGCCCCGCTGGCAGACGTCGTCCGGTGCGGGCCCCGAGTCGCTCAGCGCACGCGCCCCGGCAGGACGCGGCGAAGCGTCCGAACGTCGCTGCTGGCCCAGCCGGTCCGACGGACGACCTGGTCGTAGCCCCAACGCAGCACGGGGTTGGAGAAGCGCTCGCGGTACGGAGCCAGCGCCACCACCTCGGCGCCGAACCCGAGCTTGTAGTCGGTACCCCAGCTGTCGTCGCCGCTCGGGCGCTGGCGGTCTGCGCCGTCGGTGCCGGGAGCGACGTCGACGCCCTCGAAGTCGTAGTAGCGACACCCCCGTTCACGGGCCCAGGTCATCGCCGTCCACTCCAGCAGTTCGTTCGGCTTGTGCCGGGCGTGTTCCCCCGACCAGACCATCAGGTGCGAGTACAGCGTTTCGCCGAAGCGGATCGCGAGTTGCGCGGAGACTGGCTCGCCCGCGTGCTCGACGAGGAAGAGGTGCGCGTGACCGTCGGCGGCCATCGCCTGCCACAGCCGCTCGTACCTCGTGCCCGTCGGGCGGCCCTCACCGCGCCGCTCGGCGGCCCGGCGGTAGAGGTGCACCAGCGCCGGCAGTTCGGCCCCCGAAGCCGGTCGCGCGGTCAGGCCACGGGACAGACCGCGGCGGATGTTGCCACGCGTGCTGCGACGCATGCCCGCCAAGATGGCCTCGGGCGGCCGGTCCAGGCGGACGCGTGCGGTCGCGGGGGCCGCCCTGGCAGCGAGCCGCTCGCTCGGCCGTAGGCCCCAGTCCTCGAGGCGTCCCTCCAGACGCCGGTCCGACACCGAAGGGCGGACGACGAGGTAGCGGACACGCTGCTGCCGGCAGAGCCGCTCGAGTCCGTGCATCACCGACGGCAGGGCGTCATCTCCGTCCGCAGTGAAGACGGGTCCGCCGTCGACGTAGGCGACCGTCCCCAGTGGCCCGACGTCGCGGACCAGCAGTTGGGCGCCCGCGACGACCCGGCGCCCATGTGAGGCGCTGATGCGAGCGCTGCGCCAGCCGAAGGCCGACCGGTACCGCGCCCAGGCCGCGGTCTGGGTGTAATGGCCGCCGATCGCCTGTTCGAGGAAGCGATCCCACGCCGGATCCTGCTCGAGTGTCGACCACTGCAGGTCCGGACCGTTTCCCTCCCACGTTCCCGTGGCGGACGCTCTGCCAGTGCCCATCAGCCACCCCTGGTCGTCATCCGGCCGCGAAGGCCATCGACGCGCGCGCTGACCACGGCAGGCAAGCGGGCCGGCTTCGACGACCCAAGGGGCAGGCGTCCCGTCAGCCAGCCGCCACGACGTCCGCGGGGCCGGCGCGGTCGAGGACGTAGGCGTAGGCGGCGGCGGTCTTGCCGTGCGCGAACCAGCCGCCCACGGCGGGTTCGCTGACGATGATGTCGAACAGTTGCTCGTGCAGGTCGTCGTGGTAGGCGCCGAGGAGGAGGTGCGGGGTGAGGTTGTTGGGCCCGCCGTAGCGGTGGTCCTCGCGCCGATCGAGCGCCACGAGCTCCGCGGCGAACATGGCGTTGCGCTCGGATCCGTCGCGCAGCACGTTGACACGGAACGACTCGGCCACGGCGGCCAGGTCCTCCGCATCGAACCCGACGCCGAGACGCTCGGCGTGACGCAGGAACCGGATGGTGATCTGGGACTTCCAGATCGGCTCGGGTCGCGAGCCCAGGGGATCCTCGGGCCTGGCGGCGTACTGCCACGCGACCGTGCCGTCGTCCTCGTAGTACATCACCTGCCGGACGAACGCGGCGGTCTGTGTCGCCCGCAGCTCCCAGTAGGGGTCGTCGGAGAGCGCGGCCAGGTAGACCAGCGCCTCCCCCACCGACGTCTGATGATTCACCGGATCGATCCGGTCGTGCGTGCTTCGCCAGTAGTAGGCGTAGCTCCCGTCGTCGGCGACGACCAGTTCGTCGTCGAACTCCAGCAGCGCTTCCTGCGCCGCGGCCACGAGCCGCGCCGCCGCGTCGGCGTGCTCGTCCCCGAGTTCGGGATCCTGCGCCACGAGCCACGCGTACCAGGCCATCGGCGCCGCGATGCGGCCGGCATGCGTCACGACGTTGTAGTGACGACCGTCTGGATCCAGGTGGTCGGTGCCCCACGCCTTCAGCACGCGCTCGCGATGCTCGTCCACCCGCCCGAGCACGTCGTCGCGGTGGTCCAGCATCCCCAGCATGCGGTCGCGCGCGCTCACGAGGAAGCGCTCCTGCCCGGTTGCTTCGTAGCCGAGGAGTGCGGCTTCCAGGGCGTAGGAATCCCGCCAGGCGAAGCCGGAGCCACGCCGGGAGCCAGCGCCCGTGTCGTCCCGATGCAGCTCTTTCGCCACCCAGGCGTACAGCAGGTCCGCATTGGGCCGTGCACGCATCAACGGTTCGTACACGGCGGTGAGATCCAGGACCGCGTCCCTGTCCGCGACCTGTGCGAGCACCGCCTCCCGCTCGTCCCGATCCACGAACAGCAGCGCCGCCGCGGCCTCGAAACGGGCGTCGAACTCGGCGTCGGCCTCGCCCGCCCGGAGCTTGCCGACGAGCCAGCCATAGGCGTCGTACGCGTCAGCGAAGGCTGCGTACTCGGGCCCGCCGGCGTCCGAACCGCGGGCGATGTCGGCGTCCACCTCGACGGCGACGTCGGCACCCGAGGACGCGTCGGTCGCACCAGCGAGCTCCGCCCGGGCTCCGGGCTGCGTCGATGCCGAGCATGCGACCAGGAGGGTCGCCAGGCAGGCGAACAACAGCCTGCGGCCCCAGTACACCCCTGCCCCTCCAGTGTTTCCCCGCGTCGGAGGCTAGT